>JASHSL010000240.1 GCA_030040855.1 Terriglobales bacterium | reverse complement strand
GAAGTCTTACAGCTCGAATCCGATCACAAAACCCAAGCCCCAATTGATTGAAGTGCCGACAACGTCCCACTTGATCGGTCACCTCGGGCACCCGCAGGTCAGAAATGTCCTGTGAACGGCCTGAATTACGGGCTTATGGGAAAGTTGTTGATCGTTGATAGGCATTACAATTGTCAGTTTTGGTGTGACTTATGAATTGTCGGCTCCTGGTCCTGTTTGCTCTCATCCTGCACGTTTCACATCCCCGAATTGGGGCAGCACAAAAAATTGCAATTCCTCAACTCCCGACTCCCTCAGGTTCCTTCGGCATTGGTCGGGTGGCTTACGACTGGACCGACCCGATGCGTGCCGACGTCCCGTCGACAAATACCAGGGCACGGCGCGAACTCATGGTCTATGTTTGGTATCCCACGCCTAAGAGCAGCACGGTCGCCTCCGGCGTTTATTTTCCAAAAGCAAAGCAGATCGACGCAGTTCCCGAAGCACGGCGGCAAATGGAGGAGGAGTTTGAAAGCAACTGGCCGTTGGTTGTTTCCGGCGCGATAACCTCTCATACCGTGGACAATGCTCCCATCGCAAGGAGCCCGCGAAAGTTCCCAGTGATCCTCTTCTCGCATGGCGTAGCCGGGTCAAGCTTCGAATCGACAGGTCTAATTGAAGATCTCGTTAGTCACGGATATGTGGTGGCGGCAGTGGAGCATACGTACCTCACGGCAGCTGTATCTTTTCCAAGTGGCCGGACCGTTGTTTTCCGTCACAACAACATCGCTCAGGATGCGACTCCGCAAGAACTTCTTGCGCACATGATTGCTTGGGCGAGAGACATCGTTGAGACCAGTGCCACCGATCTTCGCTTTGTTTTCGACGAACTCACACATCTTAAAGCCGCAGGGAACTTGGTTCTGACAGAACGCTTGGATCTTGGTCGAGTCGCGGTCGTCGGCCATTCGGCCGGTGGTACCGCGGCGGCTCGCACGTGCCAGTTGGACCAGCGAATCAAGGCGTGCATCAGCCTGGACGGCGAAGTAAACCCTGTGGGGGCATTTCTCGATTATCCGGACGCGAAACCGCCGACTCAGCCATTCCTCCTTGTTGAGGTTCCTCACACTCCCACGGATGAAGAACTCGTGCGAATGGGCGAAACGCGGGCCCAATATGACGAATATGTCAGCAGAAAAGAAACGCAACTGCGAAGCTGTTCAGGAGGAAGCTATGACATCCTGCTCAGGGGTAAGGGCATGTTCCATGCTAGTTTTGGTGATCACCTTATTTTCACGTCCGCGAATAGCCCAAGCGACAATCAAGTTGCACTTCATAACCTGCAGCTCACGTCGACCATCACACGGGCGTTCCTTGACAAATTTCTCAAGCAGACTAAAGGGACTTTATTTGATACCGGGACCATGCCAGCTGAGGCGGCGCTTAAGAAGTACTAAGCCTGCACATGTGGAGTCTTAAAAGCATTTCCTTTGTGCGGGCAGGCCCGTGCCAACCGCGTTCGGTCAATGGTACACACAAGTCGCGGCACTGGCCCTTTGTTGCAACCTGTGCTTTTCCTACAACGGCTCTGCTTTTGCGCGACCATATGTGCCTTGTTTGATTCCTTATGGATCTGCCAGCAACGATAATGCTTGTGTTGTCGCCGTTAATATGTGTATAACTACACATATACAATGAGCCATGATGAGCGTAAGAACCTTCGCCGCTGGTTTTTAAACGCGGTCAGACAGCTTTGGCCCGTGGCCACTGGTTCCTTGTCTCTCCGTAAAAGTCCGTGCATCCGTGAGAACTGCAGCATTTGTGCATCCGGCAAACGCCACAGTAGTTACGCCCTTTATGGCCGACACCAAGGGCGCAGGTTCTCCATTTACGTTCCAGAGAAACTTGTCCCTGATATCCAAACAGCCATTCGGAACGGCCGCGAGTTGCAAGATTTGATCAATGAAGCCGGAGTGCGCTACGTGACTGCGCTCAAGGAGCATCGGTTGCCGAGATCGCGCTTGTAAGAGCCGACTTCGGCTAAACGGGAAGGAGGCTTTAAATGTTGGGCATCGGCAGCCCACACTGCTCATTGCTCCTCCACATCGACCGGATCTTGCCTATCCTGCACGTTGCGCGTGTTCAGTCGCTGTCGATCCAGCTTCAGCACCATCAGCCTTCGACGCGGGGTCTACGGGCATTCCGCCACGATCAACTTACAAGCATTTCAATCGCTGAAGCATCTGATCGGTAGCCCCATCTTCGATTCCACTTCCCGCGTAGCCTTCGTTCTGAATCATGTGCTGGGTTACAAAATTAATGAAGCTGCCGCGAAGGCTCGCGTCAGCGAAAAACAATCTCGTACGCAATTGCGGAACGCGTATGTCCAGTTAGCGTCGGGTCGGTTAGGGCACGAGAGCCCGCCGAACCACGATGTTGAAGAGCCAGCGCTGGCCTAGGAGACAAACGAGAGCCGGCTCCAAAGGATTTTCGCTTATTTGTTCGATGGTGTCCATTTCCACACTACGTGGCCGCACCGTAACCAGGCTGGATTTGCGTATGTTGCGTGCCTGGATTGCGGCAGCGAACTGCCCTATTCGCTGGAGCGAATGAAGATTGTGACTAAAGACAAGCGATCGGCAGATCGAAAACTGGACGGAAGGCATGGAAGTCGGCACGCGAACAGATACGCGCTTAAAAGGTCGACATCGCTCCTTGACCTTTCGATTAAGGGTACTGTATGGACACGATCTTGCAGAAAAGTATTGGACCTGCGTAGGACAGATCCAACTTTCAACCCACGATTTCGACCTAAGGTATGGAAATGCAGTTAGTTACGTGTGCACCGGCTTTGGCAGTAGCGTTGCAATACTGGGTGTCGCGAACTGGCCGCGCAAGCTCTGGCTGCGGGCACGAGCTTAGCTGAAGAATCGTTCTCTCGAAGACGTTCGCGGGTTCTATCATGTCATTTCATCTCCGGCCCACATCGAGAATGTTGCTTTCGGCGTCACTAAGAAGGTCGGCCGCGTGCATAGCTTTGCTGGCGTCTGTGGGAGGGCTGGAGATGGGAGCGATCGGTGAGGACTCTGGCCGAGCAACGAAGCAGCCCGCTTTGGTGTCTTCGTCCGAGAATAGCCACGTTATCGTTGTTGGTTTTCTGGGTGGCTTTGTTCATCGTGACGACCCGAATCATCCTGAAGTCCGCTTGATTCGAGAACTTCGCCAGGAATATCCGGGAGGAGGATATTTCGGTCTGTTCGAAAACAGTAACATCGACGAAGCTTATCAGACGATCGTGCGGGAGTTGAAGGTTGGCGATGGCAATCCCGTTTCTGAGAACAAGGGCCAGCGCGCAAGAATCGTGTTGTTCGGGCATAGTTGGGGTGCTTCGGCTGTGGTCCGCCTTGCGCGGAGACTCAATCGCGGCGGAATCGCGGTCGCGCTTACTGTCCAGGTGGACAGCGTGGCGAGACCATTCAGCAACGATGGGATCATTCCACCCAACGTGTCCGAGGCTGCAAATTTCTACCAGGATCACGGCCTCATTCACGGCCGCTCAAGGATTACCGCTGCCGACAGTGAGCGCACGAGAATTATTGGAAATTTCCGGCGGGAATACCGAACCGAACCCGCGTCGTGCCGTAATTTCCCTTGGTATTCTCGGCTTTTCACGAAGGGACATATCGCGATCGAATGCGACCCGAATGTTTGGTTTGAGGTTAAGACTCTGCTCGAACACCATCTGTCGACCGAAACGGTAACCCCTGCGCAATTACAGGTGCTTGAACCTTATACGCGCCCTGTTACTGAGTTTGGGGAAATGTATCGTACGGAATACTTGCAGTCCAAGCCGATTGGGAGGAACAGGACCGATGGCCACTGCTGCGACTAAGTTTTGCATCGAGGTAAGCACTCAGCCCGCTTCAGAATTCGAATGTCCGAAAACCGCCTGAGCCGAGCGACCTCACTCTTCCCACAAATTGAATGATCCCGGGCTAGAGCCGCTCGCAAATGGGTTGCGCGACCCATCACCATGCAGGATGACAGTCATAAAGCCAATCAATGGACCGGCGCGACTCCTGCGAAACAAGGGTCTCTCAAAGCGTGTGATGACGGACCGGATGCCCCTTGTCGGTTGTCGCGCAGTTGTCACTTGCCTTCGACACTTTCGACTGTCAACACCACTGCTCGCAGTCTCCAGAGACGTATCCATTCAATGAATGGGCGCCAGTCTGAAGGCTCATCAGCTGCGTCGATGCGCGATGGCTTAGAGCAAGAGGATTCCTCTCTGAGTTTGGCCTTCCCGGGAACTGATGCGAGGCTGATCCCCGGTTCACGAGGTAAGACACTAGATGGAAAGGCTCTATCCCATCTCGAAGCAGTTCACAGAAGTGGACAACCTTGCCAGTGGATGCCTGGTAAGAGGTCATGGTTTTGTCTTTTGTCCAGACTTCATGCCTCAAAGCATTCGCACCGAAGCTGCACTCATTACATAGGGCTAAAGTCTAACTCGCGCTAGCAATCCTAGCTCCAGACTTTTAGCGGTAGTACAAAATACGTTCCGACGAGCCCGCCGTTGCCTCCGCGATTCATTTCGCCATCATTCGCGCACTCTTAATGTTTAGATACACTGTGCGGAGTTAAAGACGTAGAAAATCCTCACACTTAGGTAAAAGTCCGCAAAGAACCAGGAGCGGGCGATGACCTAAGTTCGAGTCGGAGTCGTGCTCTCAAGGGGACGACTGGCATTCTTATTATGGTGTGGCATATGCCATGGCAAAGGAGCAGCACACCAAAGAAAGCGAAGGATGCGGGTACCCCGAAACGACTCTCGCATGTGAGCCTCTTCGCGTTTTTCGAAGTAAGTCTCATAGGCGGGATCGTAGGGATTCGCATCTCCTTTTATCTTGATATGTCGCTTGATGGGCGTGCTGCTGGCGCGTAGTAGCCAGATCTTGCTTGGCTGTCCGTCGCCGTTGCACGCTTCGCCGAAGAAGGACCAACCCGGATCCCCGTGTTGGGCAAAATACTTCTGTTTGCACCAGGGTGCGGGCTTTCTTGGGTGCCTTCGTTGTGCCCATCGCCATAGACTGGAGAAGATTTCATTATCCACGCGTGCAAATGTGGATTTATTCATGGTATGCCGATGATAATTGGCCCAACCTCGTATCTTGGGGTGCAGTTGCTTGATCAAATCGGCGGCCGATGAACCCAGGGCGGCTTTGATTGTCCTACGGATGTCGCCCAAGAAGGTTTTCGCATTCTTCTTGGAGGGCTTAATGCGTCGTTTCCCATCAGGATACCGCCGCACATTTTGCCCGAGGAAATCAAAGCCTGTTTTCACATGCGTGATGACTGTCTTCGTAGGAGAAAGCTCAAGCCCTCGTTCTCGCAGAAACTGCTCAATCAAGGGTTTGATATCTCTTTCGAGCAGATCTTTGTTCTCGATGGATACTTCTCCTTCAAGACTCGTTCCAGTCCGTCCAGCGCCATGTTGGCGAGCGCTGGGGAAACATTCCTCCCTGGGGAGTTCCCTCTGTTGTTTCGTGAAGGACGTGTTTATCCATATACCCGGATTTCAGCCACTTTCGGAGAATGGTGCGGTCCATGGGGACATGAGCCACGAGCCAACCGTGGGAAATCTTGTCAAAACAGCTTCGGATGTCGCCTTCTAGGATCCACTGTGTGCTTGCGTTCGTCAGCGCATTGAAGCACTGTTGGACCGCGTCCGCGCAGGACCGTTGCTGACGAAACCCATAGGAGTTTTTGTCAGCCGTGGTTTCCGCAACAGGGTCGAGTGCAAGCAGATGCAATGCTTTCGGATACGACTAGGTGACCAAGCGGCGGGTCATCCACGCTGTTGGTGGTTCATACGCGGCCTCCGCGGTGTCTTTCGCGACTATTTCGCGGTCGAGCCAGGCGGACAGAATATTAGCGAGAAGCCGGCTGCCGAGTTTCGACGTCGAAGGGAACTGACGTTGCGAGAAGGGCATGATTCATGCCGATTCCTCAGAATGCATCGCGGCGGGATAACAGCTCGCGATTGATGGCGCAGATCTCGTCCAAGAGCTGACGAAGCCGGAGGTAAACATAGGCGAACCGGTTGGCGGATGTCTCGATGGGACAAGTCGGTGCGGTGTTCGCCTTGGAAGCTTCCCGGTTGTCGCGCTCAGACCTCGACTGGCTCTGCCCGACGCTCACGAAGATTGCCGCCGGAAACTGTACGCGGGTCGGATCGCCGTTGACAGGTAAGTAGCGAAGGGGAATTGGGGCAGAGGTATACATCAGTCCTGCGAGTAACCCACTTGACACATCCCCGGCGTGGGCGTACGGATTTGCGGCGGCCTGATGCGGACCTAAAGAGCTGCACGGTCCTGTGACGAAACGCGACTTCGAGCCTCAAGAACGGAGTACTATAGTGGCCAAGCAACTCGGCCTTCGTCCTTTTGCTTGGTGCGCCGGGAGCCAGCTTCTCGCACATCGTGCTGCAGACCTGACCCGGGATCGGGAGGACAATTGTGGCTGTCGATCTTGTTCACATCCGCCAGCTGGCTGAGAGAAAAGAAGATGAAAATTTCAGATTTCGCCAGTTCCTGAAGACTCGGTGCAGTCTGGACCCAGACGAAATCGATCGACGCGTCCTCGAGACCACGCGGCGCGTGTGGGCCGGGATCGACTGCACCACCTGTGCCAACTGCTGCCGGGAGATCAAGCCGGGATTTAGCGAAGAGGAACTCGATCGCGTTGCGCGGCGGCTCGGTATGGGGCGTCAGCAATTTATCGAGACGTACCTGGAATCCTCGGACGACGGCAGCCGAAAGCTCTGGCGAACCCGTGTAACTCCTTGTCCTTTCCTGAAAGACAATCTTTGCAGCATCTACGAAGACCGTCCCGCCGAGTGCAGCGGATATCCGTATCTATACCAGCCGGATTTTGTGTTCCGCACCATGGGGATGATTGAGCGGACATTTACCTGCCCGATTGTCTATGAGGTGATGGAGGAGCTGAAGAAATCTCTGGGCTTTTCGAAGAGACGTTAACAACCCCGCTATACGAACCCGATAAAAACCCCGATCCGGAGCGCCGGGCAGCGTAGAAGATGCAAAGTAATGCGGGGGAAGGCCGCCGAATTTGTCAGCTACAGACCCTCGGGAGAATACCGGTGCCACTTACTTGCGATACTGGCGAAGGAAATCGGCGGGTGTTGTAACCAGCACACGATGTTGGCCTCGGCGCGGCTTGAAGTGCTTGATGTTTCCAGAAATCAGTGCTTTGGCGCGGCCAGTGGTTGCTACCTCCAGAAATGGCAAATCGCTTGGGTCGGGCAATGTCAGCGATAACGGCTCGGCGCTGAGGTGTTCTCCAGCCAACTCCACGAAATCAAGCAGGACCTCCACGTCCGAGCGGGAGAAGCCAAAGGTTGGCCGCAATAGAACTTCGCGATACTCGGAAAGAATGCGGTCGTCGTGTAGCGCAGTCATCGATTCTGATAGGAGTGCATTGATGATCCGCCCTGGTGAGCCGTAAGGATTCAGGATCCCCGAGACGATAACATTTGTATCGATTACGACTCTCATGCCGGCTTGCGCCGCGAGCGAACGGCGCGAATTTCCGCATCAATAGCGGAGGCCGACATGCGATCGGTGCCTCGACGTGCTGCTTGCTTGCGCAAACGAGAGAGTGCCAATTGTGCTTTCGCCTGGCGGACAGCGAGGGCCGTTTCTTCCAGTTCGTCTTCTTCAACGCCCAGCAGGATCGCGATCGGCTTGCCGTTTGCCGTCAACACCAAGTCGTCTTTTTGGGCTAGGTTGCGAACATATCCTGGCCGGTTCCGCAGCTCGCGTGTGCTCACAAACCTCATTTCTCAGCCTTTCCGAATTGTAGCCACTTGAGCTACGATATCGCGACATAACGGTGCCGGTCAAGGTTCCGCTGGTGTGCCAGGGATGTGCCGTGTGCTTCGATCTCTTCGGATACAACTGCAGTATTTTCAAGTGGTCTACCGAATCGCCTCCGTGCAGGCTGGTTGCAGGCGAGTCATTGTGTCAGAAGTGATTGCAGCTGAACGATCCTTGTGGTCGGCTTACGGCCGATTGACCGGTCTAAGCCGCCATCAACCTACAACGCGGTTGGAAAATCAACAACTTGCCCATAACCAAGCCGGCACGGAAGCACTTGATTGGGTTGCTGCAAACAGGCTACTTGGCACCTAGGAGTTTGAATGATGGGGCGCAGTGTCGGCACACCTGCTCCGGGATGAACTACTGATCTCCTACAGCGGAGGCCCACTTGGCTTTGAGCAGCGATTTTACGCCGGTGCTCGCCAAACACTCGAAGTTGTTCTCGTTCATCGACTGTATTGCAGTGGGCGTCGATCGGATGCAGCGCAACTTCGAGCCGATGCGAAAGCAAGTGGAAGCTTGGCAGAGGTTCGAACTCACGGATGTCACAGCCAAGGTCGTGATCTACGAGGCGTTTGTCGAGGGCAGGTTGGAAGCGCCGAAGCATCTCGCTCGCACACCAGCGGCAAGCCGAGCCACAACCCAAACTGACATCTAGGCCTTGCTCCCGGCCAGAGGAGCCGGATCGATCGGCAGCCTCCGTACGCGTTTCCCGGTTGCGGCAAACACCGCATTTGCCACTGCTGGAGCCGTTCCCGAAACTGCGGTCTCGCCCATCCCTCCCATCTCGGCGCCGGTTGGTGCGACATATACCTCTATGTCAGGCGCGTAATTCATACGCAGCACCTGATAGCCATCGAAGTTGCTCTGCTCCACCGACGTGTCCTTGATGGTGATCTCACCCTGAAGCACCTGTGTGAGCGCATAATTGGTGCCGCCCTCGACCATTGCTTTCACCCCGTCAGGATTCACGGCGAGCCCGGGATCGACTGCACAGACCATTCGATGAACCCTTACATTGCCGTCGTTGTCCACCGAGACTTCGGCTACATGTGCGATGTAGCTGCCGAAGGTGTACCGGCAGGCGATGCCGCGGCCATAGCCCACCGGCATCTTTTTCCCCCAGCCTGATTTTTCGGCGGCCAGCTTCAATACTTCGCGGAAGCGGCGGGTATCGAGCGCCGGATCCCCGGCCCCCTGCCGCGTCTGTGGTACTTTGCGATCTTCCCGTACCAGCCGCAGGCGAAACTCGTATGGATCTTTTCCTGCGGCGTGTGCCAGTTCATCCACGAAGCACTCCATGGCAAGCCCGTTAAAAGAATCCGCCACCGACCGCCACCACGCGCGCGGGACCGCCGATTCCACGGGGACGAAATCCACACGAAAATTCCTCGCGCCATAGGGCATCAAATCAGAGCCGCCTCGTTCCTGTCGGGCGACCCGTTGCGGGGTCAATTTTTCCGGTTGGTCAAACACCGGACGGATCGGAGTGGAAACAATGCGGTGTGACCATGCAGCTATGTTCCCGTGCTCGTCCCATGCGCCCGCGAGTCGATGATAGGAATAGGGACGATAGAAGTCGCGCTGCATGTCGTCTTCTCGCGTCCACAGCAACTGCACCGGACGACTCACCTCTCTCGCTACCTGCCACGCCTCGGCTGCGTAGTCCCATTGATAGCGGCGGCCGAATGAGCCACCGCAGTACATCATGTGCACCGTGACTTTGTCCGGCGGAATACCGGCCAGCGCGGCGATTTCCTCCTGCAAGATCGCGCCAATCTGCGTAGGCGACCATACTTCGATGCCGCCGCGGTGCACATGTACCGTGGTGTTCATCGGCTCCATGGTGGCATGGGCCTGGAAGGGCATCTCATAGGTCGCCTCAATCCTGCGGCTGCTCTTCTGCAAGACTTGCAGGGCATCGCCCTGGTTCACATATACGACTGTCGGTTCGGCCGTTGCGCCTGCCAACATTTTCTTTCTTATGCTTACCGTGTTTTCGTCGGCATTCGGACCTTTATCCCAGGTGATCTTCAGCGCCTTGCGCCCCTGAATGGCAGCCCACGTAGAATCGGCCACCACCGCCACTCCGCCAGCTACGTTGGGATTCACATCGAGCTTCAGAAGAAACCCGATCGGTTCCACTGCGAATACTGCACGGACGCCCGGAGTAGACTTGGCCGCGCTCGCATCAAGACTCTGCAGCTTGCCGCCAAAATACGGACAGCGCGCAATTACGGCAAACAACATCTCGGGAATTCTCACGTCGATACCAAAGATTGCGCTGCCATTCACCTTGTCCGGCACATCGACGCGGGGCAGCGCCTTTCCGATCAGTTTGAAGTCCTTAGGCTGCTTGAGCGGTATGTCCTCCACTTTGGGCACGGGAAGTTTGGACGCTGTTTCCACAAGCACGCCGTAGCTCAGGTGCCGGCCGCTCGGCTGGTGAATCACTGTGCTGTTTTCCGCCCGGCATTCCTGTTTCGGAACCTGCCATTGCTGCGCGGCGGCGGCAATGAGCATTTCGCGTGCCTGCGCACCGACCTTGCGCATGTACCCCCAGGCATCCTGTGTGCCGCCGCTTCCACCCGTGCTCAAGTTTTGGTAGGTCGCCGGGATAACCGGCGCCTGTTCGACACGGATCTTTGACACGTCGGCCTCGAGCTCCTCCGCCAGCATCATGGTGTCAACCGTTCGCGGGCCTTGACCCATCTCCGGGATCTCCACCAACACCGTGATGTTGTCGTCGGGAGTAATGCGTATCCACGCATTCGGCCGGAAGCCCTGTCCCTCGGCTTCATGGGAGCCGTATTCACGATGAATATAGAACCCAAGCACAAGAGCAGCGCCAGCCGCACTACCGGTAACGAGAAAAGCGCGTCGCGAAATCTTGTTTTCTGACGCCATGTATTCTCCTTGCGGTCCTGACGGGTCTACGTTAGCGGACCCAAGAATGATCTGAATTTCGCCTCCCGGTGCCCACCTTTCCGGTTTTGGAAGAGCGGGACACTGGGGATTTACTCGAACCAACCTTTGAAAATCACAAAGGTTGGACACCCGTGCTGGCATCCGGACTCACCCATTCGCGCTCGCGGTCCGCTGAATCGCTCGCCGAATGCGCTGATACGTTGCGCAACGACAGATATTTCCCGCCATCACGGCGTTGATGTCATCAATACTGGGGTGCGGATTCTGGGCCAGAAACGCGGACGCCTGCATGATCTGCCCCGACTGGCAATATCCGCACTGCGGAACCTGTTCATCGATCCAAGCTTGCTGAACCGGATGGATACCGCCCGCTCCCAATCCTTCAATCGTCGTGATCTTCTTCGTGCCCACCGACTTCACCGGCGTCTGGCACGCACGAACCGCCTGCCGATCGAGATGAACTGTGCAGGCTCCGCAAAGTCCCAGACCGCAGCCATACTTAGTCCCGGTAAGATTCAAGGTGTCGCGCAGCACCCAGAGAAGTGGTGTCTCGGGTTCGACATCGGCGTCGTGCATCTTGTTATTCACGGAGAGCTCGTAATGCGCCATGAGCAAACTCCTTGCAGAACCAATTTAGAAAATTAAGTTGAGCACCTGGTATGAGAAAACAGAAGCGGGAGGAATGGTCAAAGGCCGGTGACGAATCGTAACCACATTCAGCCGAATGGTCGCGGTTGAAAGATACCTCTGCCAGACGCTCCCTAGCCAAAAAGGGCGGGATGAGTGGTCGCGACGACATGACTAATCGTAATGGCACGAGGGCGTGATCATTTGACCGCAAATCATTCGCGGGTATCATTTGAGCTGGATGCATGACATCAAACCCCAACACGTGACTGACCACAGCAGACGGACTTGGCCGGCCATCATTCTGATTTGGGCGCTCGTTGTTCTGTTCTACGCCGTACAGTGGTTCACCTACGATGCTATCCACGGCGAGGCCGAGCGGTTCATCTATTACGTCTGGGGCTGCGGCTACATGCTGGCCGTGCTGACGCCGGCCGCGCTCTGGTTGGGCTGGCGATTCCCAATAACAACGTCTACCTGGCGACGGAGTCTGCCAGTGCACATTGTCGCCAGCCTCGTGCTGAGCAGCACTCAGGTTCTGCTGCAGGCTGGTTTTGGCTGGATACGGCATCGTGACGACATGACACCAGCTGGTGCCCTCCGTCATTACTTCACCAACATTGAACAGGTCAGCTTTCTGACCTACTGGCTGCTGGTGGGAGCAGCGCTGTTTTACCGGGCGCACGAAAATGCTCGTGCAGGCACGCTGCGAACGGCAAAACTGGAAGCACAACTGTCCGCCGCCAGGTTGGAAATGCTAAGCCGGCAACTGCATCCGCATTTCCTGTTCAATACGCTCCAGGCGGCGACCACGC
>JASHSL010000239.1 GCA_030040855.1 Terriglobales bacterium | reverse complement strand
GAGAAGCAAGTGGTGGAGTTGTTTTTTGTTGGAAAGAACGTAGAACACTGGAACACTCGCCATTCGGTCGGGTTGCGCGGCCAATATACGCACAGCCTCGTTCTCGATTCTTCCTTGACTGACGTTTGCGGGTTCTTGCAGGAAGACAAGCAGAGCCTTGGACATCGCCACATAGTGCAAATTCCTGATGCTGGCGAAACGCGATAGAAAACCGCCGCCCAAGCCCCCAGCCAGCAAAATGGTCAGGGCAACGTAGCCGCGGATTGAGGGCCAGGGGAGCCAGCCCAGCGCGGCGTCGATCATCTTCCCTCCCAGCCCTCCCGGAATGAACATCGTCGTGTATCGCTTGTAAATCAGGTATTGCTCGCCGTGCTGGTTATCCATGCGCTGCTCTTCGCTAAGCGCCAGTGCGTAATAGCCGATCAGCATGACGAAGAGGAGCAGGAGGTTAATAAACCTTGGCCAGTAAAAGACTAAGCCGAATCCGGCGACTGCAAAGCTGAGGTACTGCGGGTGCCGGACGTAGCGATAAAGCAAAGCCGTCGCAACTCCTTTCCTCACGAACTTCGTCCAGTAGAGATACGCAGCATGGACAACGAACGACGCAATTCCGATGAGGGCTAGGTATCTTGGGAGCTTCACAAGGACACCAAACCAGGTAGAGTTGGGGGTTGACAAGTGAGGGGCAAAGAACTCGGCTAACCAGACAAGGAACGAATGGCTTTCCGTCCAGGTCAGGATCGGCGAATAAGCGCTGTAGAAATAGGCAGCGAATGGACTGGCCATGAAGACCATCTCAGAGATCGCAAGGAGGAACGCGCCCAGGCTGGCAATGGAGAATGCGCGTGAGAACCGAGCTGGTTTGGGCAAAGCTCTTACCTCCCGGGTTTGGGTTCCTCATCTGGTAGCGTCAATGCGTTGACCATTGCCTCGACTGTCGTTTATTCAGCGGTCCTCTCGTCCATGATGATCAGTTGATCCCTGATCTTTGCACAAGCCGAGTTGACGGTACAGATCGAGGTCATTAAAGAACACCGATTCTTCCCGATCTTTCCGTCCACAAAGCACCCCACGGTCATGGACGAGAGTTCATAGCGCTTTCCCGTTGCAGGAACACCCTGAAAAGCTTGGTCATGGGTTCCTTTGGCAGTAATTTACCCACGGTCTAGGCGCTACTGCAGCACCTGTATCAGGGCAAAGATACCTCCGATTGTGTTTAGAGAATCTGCGTGTAGATATCTGGCGCTCGTGGCTGTGATCTCCTCGCAACCGTGGCGGACTTGCTGGTGACCGCCGCTGTCGGTCGGAACACGCCCGCCAATGGACGTCCGGCGTTTCGGATTTAGGCCTGAAGATCGTCGTTCCACCTGCTGGGCCCTTGATGCGATCACCGATGGTCGTAGCTCGACAAGTTTATGGGTTGGTTGGATCGTGGCTTGGAAATTTCGGCTCTTGGCCCGTAAGTTCTTTGGGAGGGCACAACAGGCCTGCCTGCTTTAGCACCGAGAGCATGCACCAGGCGTTCCATTCTTCCGAGATCTTTCCCTCCCTGAAGCGGAACAGGGTCATTCCTGAAACCTTGATCGGTTTGCCGGTCGCAGGAAGCCCCATTCCCGGCTGAGTGTTCGTACCCCACGCTGTCCAATGCACCACGACCAGATCTCCCTCGGCCACCATGTGCTTGACCGCGATTTGCATGTCCGGCATAGCCGTGCGTTCTTCCCGCGCCGTCGCCAAATCTTCCGCCAGAGTGAAATCGCGCTCAGCGCTATGGCCCACAAAGTCGGCGGCATGGAAGTCGGAATACTTTTCGAGCTTTCCCTGGCCGAGCACTTCCTCAAAGAACGTCCGCGCCACGGTCTTGTTTTTCTCCTGATCGCTTGCTGGTTGAGCTTGACAAGGAACAGCCATGGCAACGACTAATAGAGATAAGACAAAAGCACACTTTTTCTGCATATAAACCTCCTTGCATAAGTGTCTTGGATCTGCCTCTTATTGCCGACAAAGTCAGTGTCCGGTCTATACCTAGGTATAGAGTCAAGAAAAAATTCAGGAGGCGGCGATTGCGGCGGATCTAACTAAGGGACTTAGGCCGATCTGACCTAATTCTCTGTGGCAGCGGAACGTTGAGTCCAGCACGGACTTGAGGTAATGCCTCTTGCCATTCGTCGCGGAGTTGAACTGACGAGTGGATTTGCTCGTTCATGGCTTGCAGCTTCTTCTCCCCAAGTTTCAAGGCCTCGCGACGGCATTCCTGTGAGCCTTCGTGATAAGGAGATGGCGCACCCGTGTCGCTCGGCAAAATCCATAACTGCAACACGCGCCGGATTTCCGCCAGCTTGAAACCAAATCGCTGCATCTTCTTGATCACGGTGACGGTCTCAAGGTCCCTCTCGCTGTAAATGCGATATCCCGCGGGCGTCTGGCGGGGGGACGCATGAGGCGTCGCCGTTCGTAGAAGCGTATAGCTTGCATGCTCACACCACCACGCTTTGCAACTTCGCCGATCCTCCTACGCAGAGATTTACCATGGCTGATACGTCAACAATGCCCACCACGGAACCGATCAAGATGGCAGCAACGAGCCCGTCCCACGGGCCATTTGAACCCAGCAGCAATACACAGGATCGAGCCACCGGACTGAAGGCTGCTCTGTGTCGGCTTCCCGACTATTCCGGCCAGAACCCAGCGCGAGAGTAAATGGAAGCCGCTATGGTCAAATTGTGAGCCAGGATTACCATCCCATTTGGCCCATCCGCTTAAGAATAATCGCGCTGTAGTTATTCATACGCTCGGGTCGCCTTTTCAGGGGAGCCGGCAGAATTGCAGCAAGCCGGGCCGCTTGTTGCCGGCCGATATTCCGGGCTGTGGTTTCGTCGTAATAACGACACGCCGACTCTGCACCATAAATACCAGGGCCCCATTCGACAACGTTGAGGTATATCTCCAGAATGCGCTGTTTGCCGAGGACGAATTCGGCCACCGGTACCAGTGTGACCTCTGCGCCCTTGCGGAGGATAGAGCGGCGTGTTCCGAAGAATAGATTTTTTACCAGTTGCTGCGTAATGGTGGAAGCGCCGCGAGTGCGATCGCCTTCCAAATCGTCTTCGGCAGCGATTTGGATCTCGTGCCAATCGAATCCATGGTGGTGGTAGAAGTGGGCGTCCTCAGCGGCGATTACAGCGTGCTGGAGATCGGGCGAGATTTGGCTGAGCGGAACGATTTGGTAGCGTTTGCGATACGGTGTGTGGTGAATCCAGGCCTGCAAGCGCCGCTCGATGTGCACCGCGGTTGTTGGTGGGTCGATCCAACGGGCCGCCACAAGGATCAGCACGGCAAGCGACCAAAGAAGCACCACGCCGATGACGAGCCATCGAATAAAGGGTCGGAAGAAGCCCGTCCGAAACGGGGTCTTGGTGTGCGGGTTCGACCTCTTAGTCACATTTCAGAATAATAGCCGGGGGTGGGTTACCGCTCATGGATGATCTTGCGCGCACGAACACAGAGTGCTGCGTTCGGCGGGTCAACACCCCACACCATCTGCTATAAGAGACCAATGCGCTTACACGATTACGCACCCCGCCCTGCGCACCTCAAATGGCTCCTCGATTCTGATCCGGCCATCCGCTGGCAGGTCATGAGAGACCTCACCGATGAAGCGCCGGACGCGGTTCGAGCCGAGCGTTCTCGTGTGGCAACCGAAGGTTGGGGAGCCAAACTTCTCGCCTTCCAATCTCCCGCTGGCGACTGGGGCGGCGCCAAGGAGGATCGAGGCTTGCTGATTACCCTGTACAGTCTCGTCGTCTTGATGGACCTCGGTCTGGAACCCGCCAGCAAGCAGGCCCGAAAAATGATCGCCCGTGTCGACCAGCGGCTCGTGTTTAAGTGGCACAACAACCGGCCTTTCCTTCACGGCGAAACGGAGCCCTGCATCAACGGCAGAATCCTTGGAATCGGATCCTATTTCAAAGAACCGAACGATGAACTGGCCAGTCAACTCCTGGACGAGCAGCTCGAGGATGGCGGCTGGAACTGCGAAGCGGTTTTGCCTTCAGCGAAACGTCCGAAAAGCCGGCGCTCTTCCTTCCATACCACCATCTGCGTGCTCGAAGGTCTGCTCGAATACGAACGAGCAGGGCGCAAATCGAGGGCCGTCAGCAAGGCCCGCAAGAGGGCTGAAAACTATCTGCTCGAGCGCCGCATGTTCCGCTCGCTTCGAACCGGCGAAGTCATCGACAAACGCTGGCTCCGCTTCTCGTTCCCGACCTTTTGGCACTACGACGTCTTGCGGGGGCTCGATTATCTGCGGCATGCAGGAATCAAACCGGATAGCCGCGTCCGTGAAGCCATCGAAGCCGTGATTGAACGCCGCCACCAGAATGGGCGCTGGCCCCTCAACCTCCTTCATCTCGAACGTATTCCGGTGGGAATGGAAACCGGTGTCGGCAGGGCAAGCCGCTGGAACACATTGCGCGCTCTCCGGGTCCTGCGTTGGTACAACAACGCAACGGATCGCGGGCCAACCGGATGTTGAAGATTGCTTCCGATTTGCCTTCCACCGGATGCCGATGTGACCGTTCACAGGAACAACGTCCGCCATCCTCTTCAGTAGGATCTTACACCAGGCTCCGGCCTTGCCTCGCAATGGAATCTCGCGGTACCGAAGGGCTCAGCCACCATCATCAGCAAGGCGCCCGAAAAGGAATCGCCGTCTTACCCGAGATCCCGCGCCGGCGCTCGATCTCCAGCGGCGACAAATTTTGATAACATCATATTGTCTTCGATCGTGGAACCTCGGACGGAGAAAGTGACGGGAATTGGCGGTTTGTCTTCCGTGCGCATGATCCGGCAGGTCTCGCCCGTTGGTATCAGGAACACCTTGGGATCAAGCTGACGCCTACCAGTTACGAGGAAGCACCTTGGCATCAGGAAGCAGGGCCGACCGTCTTCAATCCTTTTCCCGAGGGAGCCGACTACTTTGGGATCCTAAGCAGCTATGGATGGTCAATTTTCGGGTCCGAGATCTCGATGCAATCGTGGCCCAACTTCGGCAGGCAAACATATCGATTAACGTTGATCAGCAGATTTATCCGAACGGCCGCTTCGCTCGTTTGTATGACCCTGAGGGGAATCCGATCGAGCTGTGGGAGCCGGCAGGACGAGATGCTCCATAGTACGAGGCGAACCATGACCTGGAAAACACTCAGCGCCGATGAGTGTGACGCCCGAAGCTTACGTACCCGTGGCGAGCCTATCAGCTTGAGTAACCGAAGTCCTGGGTGCTACTGAGGCTTCCATTTGTTCAGAAACGCAACTACGCCATCAGGATCAAGAGAACGTGCCGACTCCTCCTCGCCATTTCGCTGCGCATAGATCAGCTTGCCATTCGATCCTAGGATTGCGAGTGCTGGGACTCCCCTGTCGAGCGGAACGCCGTATTCCGCCGCATCGCAGCCTGCAAGCTGACTAGATGAAGGCCCGCCCGGCTGGTCCTGCTCCCCAAGAGTGCTCACCTCCACGTTATGCCGGAGGAAACAATCTGTCGCCAAAAACTGGCCTCAAGAGCGATGTCCGGAGTCACCTTTTTGTCTTGGCCGAAGCATTTGGCGGGAGGATCCGTCGAATATAAGCTCTTGAGCGAAGCTACGTCTGATGCTGCCAACGAACCTTCCACTTATCACTCCCGTCAAATGCGGCCGGTGACAGCGTCTGGGCGAAGGAGTGCACAAAAAGAAAGAACAACAAGGGCAAACCAACACGTTCGAGCATCACGAGAACCTCGCGAGAATTATAGATCCGTGAGCTTATTATGGATCGTGGCTTGCCGAACCGAGGTGAGGTGTGGCAGTTACGTTGCACGGCAGAGCAGGGTTGTGCACAAAACCAATCCGGCTGTTCCAGCGTGTGGAACTGTGTTCATCGGTTGGCTGGAGCGGAGTAACCCTTCTGCCAGGAACTACTTGATTGGGGCGGATTCCTCAAGGCCGCGATACTTGAGCATGGCTTTGATCTTAGGAGGCGCGCCGCGCCAGGCCTCGTACATTTTGGCCAGGTCCTCGGTGTCGCCGCGAGACAGGATCATCTGACGGAATCGATCGCCATTTGCACGCGTAAGGCCACCGTTGTCCATGAACCATTGGTAAGCATCGTCGGCCAGCATTTGGCTCCAAAGATAGGCGTAGTAGCCGGCGCTGTAATCATCACTTGACCAGATGTGGCTGAAATAGCTGGAGCGGTACCGCGGTGGCACGTAATCGATCTTGAGGTGAGTTTTCTCCAGAGCCTGCTCCTCGAATTCATCCGGTTTCAGGAGCGGCGTGTCCGGAGGAAGCAGATGCCACTGCATGTCGAGTTCGGCCGCGGCGAGGAGCTCGGTCATGTCGTAGCCCTTGTGAAAGGTCACGGCTTCCCGGATTCGCCCCGCCAGTTCCTCGGGCATCGCTGCGCCGCTTTGGTAATGCTTTGCGTAGTGACTGAAAATCGATGGATAGAGAGCCCAGTGCTCGTTGAACTGGGAGGGAAATTCGACGAAGTCGCGAGCCGCGGGTGTCCCCGAGAGGGTGGGATACTGCGCATCGGAAAACATGCCGTTAAGGGCGTGACCGAACTCGTGGAACATGGTGATGACGTCGGTAAAGCTGATCAGCGCGGGTTCGCCTTCGGCGGGCTTGGGAAGGTTGGCCACGTTGTACACCACCGGAAGAGTTCCCAGCAGGTGCGACTGCTCTAGGAACGAGGACATCCAGGCTCCGCCGTTCTTATTGTCGCGCTTGAAGTAATCGCAGTAGAAAAGAGCCAGGTGCTTGCCGCTGGCGTCGAACACTTCAAAGATCCGGACATCTGGATGATAGACCGGAAGGTCGTGTCGTTCTTTGAAGGTTAATCCGTAAAGTTGGTGGGCGGCGTAGAAAACTCCGTTCTGCAGAACCTTGTTGAGTTCGAAGTACGGTTTCACCTGTTCATTATCCAGGTTGTAGCGCGCCTTGCGGACTTGCTCGGCATAGTAGTTCCAGTCCCAGGGCTGCACCTGGAAGCCTCCATGTTGCGCATCGATGATGTCCTGATTGTCCTGTGCTTCCCGTGCTGCTTTTGCCGTTGCGGCCGGCACAAGGGCATCCACAAACTTCAGAGCAGCTTCGGGTGTTTTGGCCATTTGGTCTTCCAACTTCCATGCAGCGAAGTTCGGATAACCAAGCAACTTGGCCTTCTCGGCGCGTAGCTGTGCGAGACGGGCGATAACATCGCGAGTGTCATTGGCGTCACCGCGCTCGGCTCGGTTCCATGCGTGTTCGAAGAGGGCTTGGCGCGTGGCGCGATTGCTTAGCGAATCGAGAGCGGGTTGCTGGGTCGTGTTCTGCAGCGGGATGACATAACCTTCCAGGTTGCGGCTTTTGGCCGCTTGCGCTGCGGCAGCTAACTGAGCGTCGGAGAGCCCAGCCAGCTCAGCTTTGTCGCTGGTAACGTAAGCGCCTTCCTTTGTAGCGGCGAGGAGTTTGTTGCTGAAAGCGGTTGAGAGTGAAGACCTTTCCTCGTTGAGCTTCTTGAGCTTGACTTTGTCGGCTTCGGAGAGATTGGCGCCGGCGTGGACAAATCTTTCGTAGTAGCGCTCAACCAGGTAAAGAGACTCAGCGTCAAGGTTGAGCGAGCCACGTTGGTTGTAGATCGCCTTTACCCGCTCGAAGAGTTTTGTGTTCAGGTAAATAAAGTCCTCGTGAGCGGCAAGCTTCGGGGCTTCGAGGGTCTTGAGCTTTTGCAGGGTAGGATCGGTGTTTGCGCCGGTAACACCGTCAAAAGCCGCCCTAACCCGATCCAGCAACCGGCCGCTCTTTTCCATGGCTACGATGGTATTTTCAAAAGTGGGAGCAGCCGGATTGTCGGCAATGATCTCGATTTGTTTCTCCTGCTGCGCTATGCCAGCCTCGATCGCTGGCTGAAAATCTTCATCTTTGATTCTGTCGAAGGGCGGAGCCTGAAACGGCAGCGTGCTAGGAGCATAAAAGGGGTTGGAGGGGCCGAAGCTATCGGTGGCAGCGGGCGTCTCGCCGTTGGAACTCGCCACACTAACAGGCGCGCCTGCCAAGAGGGTGGTAGCTACCAACACGAGCGTTGCGGCACGGGGTCCAATAGGAGTCTTCATGGTCTTTGCGAGATTCTTGTTCTTTCCATTGTAAACGTGGATCACACTCACAAGAATGATTGCACGATCGCAACGCAGAACCGCGGCCCGCACGCCGCTAGGAGACGTCCTCCATTCCTCTTCGAAACACAGTTTCCGTGACGTCGCCATTTCCCGCACCATCAGTTCTAAGTGAAATCGCCGCACCGCTCGGCAATCGTCTCTCCGCGATAAACTCGGTCTCCCCGGCAGATGGTATCCTCGGTACTGGCGACCAAGCCGCCGTGAAACTGGAGGGGGTATGAAGGCTGACTCCATTGCGAAAACTGCTCTTGGCTATCCTTGTGACCTCCCTCGGTACACTCGTGGTTCGGCCTTATTCCATCCGGACCGTGTGCGAGCCGAGAGTGCATAGAGTTATCCATTCTTCGTAGAGCCCGGCTATAGGAGGGGAGGATCTATCTCTCGACGCAGGCGTTAGCATCGGGCGTTAGACGGCCGGACGCCGATGAACAAGAAATGATCGGAATAAGCCATCCCTTCGACGGTCTTCCCTGTGGCTTCGATAAGTTCTAACCACGCCGCCATGTCGGCCGCGGACTTCGACTGCCATTCGTCCTGCCAAGGTGAAGTGAACGATTCGATTCCCGTCAAAACCACCTCTTCGAATTGCGCAGTCAAGAGTTCACGAAACTCCGCGATCGTCGTCAGATGTGCAACACCGATCGGCGGTGCGTGCTCCGGGTCGAGGGTTCCGGTAGCCAGAAATCGCGCGATGAAGCCTTGTCGGTCAGGATCCACTTGTGAGGAGCTTTGAGCAGCCGCGAATTCCGCGCCAAAGAACTTCGCCGAGTACGGATCAGGCGAGCGGAACATGTCGCGAAGGAACGTGATCCGATTAATCCCGGCGGCAGCTACGATCCCGCCTGGTTTCAGAACACGCCAAGCTTCTTCGACAACTTTCTGCCGCTCCTTCAAGTCGCACAAGTGGTACAGCGGACCCAGCAACAGTACGGCGTCCATGGAAGCATCAGCCAAGGGCAAATCGGTCGCTGAGGCGTGATGAATGCTTGTGATGTACCCTGCCAATCCGGCGGCAGAGAGGCGCGTCTGAGCCGCTTCGAGGAGGCGCTGGGAAACGTCCACAAGATTGAGGCGGCAGCCACGGCGCGCCAGAAACTCGGAATAGTGCCCAACCCCTACCCCAATCTCGGCAACATGGCAGTGCTCCGGCACGAAGCGATTGAGATACCGCAGTGTGATCGCATATTCCACGGGGCAAAACTGTTCGAGGCGGGCGCTTTCCGCCTCGACGATGCGATCATAGTGTCCGCCGGTCGCCGCGGCATCGCCTTCAAGCTGTTTCGGCCTCATTTGGCTAGTATACTCACCAACTTTATGATTTCCTCGATGGCTAACGCATGTGGCCACTCCGCCAAACCCTGACCGAGGCCCCAACCGCAATCTGGGATCCTCGGCACCAAATTGCCGTATCACGCCCTACCCGCGGATCTGCCTCAGCCATTCCGTCCGGATCGTCAACTCGGAAACTGCGGAGCCGCTGGTCGATTGGTGATAAATCCCTCTATCACACTCAAAATCCCTATCCCCCGGCGAACAGACGGCGTAAGCTTGCGCTATCGCCTTACGTCAGTGTCTTTGAAATATAATCTGGCTTCACGGTTCTCTCTTCGCTGCTCCGAGGGCAACGAGTATGCGCGGCGATAACATCGGTTGTCTAATTGTTTCTCTGGCCTGTGCTTTAGCCCTTGGCGCAAATTGCGTCGCCGAGGAAGTCGCTTCTATTGATTTGACCAAGGTTGAAGCGCGCACTGAGCTGCGGCGACCAACACCAGCTCAAGAAACCGACAGAGTCCGAGGTCATGCCATTCACCAAAGCAATCTCTGCGAAAGCTCCAGTGATAATTCCGTCCTTGTTCGGGTAGCATTGATTGGACTGGACGCGACACGCTACAGAGTCGGTGACAGGCCTAAATTCGAAGTGACTGTTGAAAATCTCGACTCTATGTCGCTGAGGATTCCGTTTTCTCCCCATCTTGCGGACCTACAACCTGAAGATCCGTCGCAGGAGTTTGCCTACGCGGAACTCCATGTTGCGTTGTGGATTGCTGCTGGCGAAGAATCGAGCTCAAATACCGGTGGAGACGTTACGATGTACGGAGATGAGCAACATTCAGCAACTATGCTGACTCTAAACCCGGGCGACTCGGTGCGAATCGTCGGCAGGGGACAGTTTGCGTTACCTGCCGACGGGATACACGATGTAATCAACAACTTCACGCATCCAATTGACCACGTCTATGCCAGAGCGTCCTTATTTCGCGTTCAAACGTTGGTAACAGCTACGGCTAGGGCTTCGGTTAGTACCGAGGTATGTCTCAGGCATACGCAGGAACATGGCATTCACGGCTCCAGACCACTAGCCTCGCCTCCCGATTACGCTCATATTCCCGGCGACTGGGGTTTTGAGCGCAAGCGCCCGATAGCGTCATTCACCCCCCATCCGGGCGCGACAATAATATAAATATAATGATGCCGGTAAGAACAAAGATGAGATCGGCGGACGTGGTGGTGGTGGGCGGAGGTGTGATGGGGTGCAGCATTGCGTACCACCTCGCCCGTCAGAACGTACGCGTCATACTGCTCGAACGAGAGCCACGGCTGGCGACCGGCGCAACCGGCCGATGCAGCGGCGGCGTGCGGCATCAGTTCTCGAACCCGGCTAACGTGCAATTATCGATTGCCAGCATTCGCAAGCTGAAAAACTTTGCCGACGAACTGGACTGCGAAATCGACCTGCATCAGGACGGTTATCTGTTTCTCATCACGAGAGCAGAATCGCTCGCGCACTTCCGCAAGAGCGCCGCGATGCAAAACGCGCTCGATGTGCCCACCGAAATTCTGCCGGTGGAAAAGATTGGCGAGTTGGTTGAGCACGTCAATCTGGGGGATGTGCTTGCCGGTTCCTATTGCCGCGAAGATGGAGTGGCCGATCCCAACGGGGTGACTTTGGGATACGCCCGCAAAGCGCGGCAACTGGGCACGGAAATTGCGTTGGAAAACGAAGTCATCGGGATCAGGAGGGAAGGTTCGCGGATTGCAGCGGTTTGTACGCGCAGCGGCGAGATCGCGACCCGCGTCGTGGTCAACGCCGCGGGACCGTGGTCGGCAGCCGTGGGCGAAATGGCCGGCGTGGAAGTGCCCGTGCGGCCCTATCGCAGGCACGTGTTCATCACGCACGGGTTTGCCGAGGTTCCGCGGAACCACCTGTTCGTCATCGATTTCGACACTACTTTTTATTTCCACCGCGAAGGCGAGGGTGTGCTGATGGGGATGAGCGATCCTGACGAACCATCTTCGTTCCGCGATGCGGTAGATTGGGAGTTTCTTGACCGGGTGACCGAGGTGGGAGTGCGGCGATTCCCACCGCTCGCCAACGCTTCAATTCGTCGAGCCTGGGCGGGCCTCTACGAGGTCACGCCGGACGCGAACCCGATTCTGGGTGAAGCTTCGCAGCTGCCGGGATTTTTTCTGGCTACCGGATTCAGCGGCCACGGGTTCATGCACGGGCCGGTGGTGGGGGAGTTGATCGCTGATCTGATTCTTCGGCGCCGGCCGCAGATCGACACTTCCGGGTTTTCTTTGGATCGCTTCGCGCAGAGCAAGACGCGCTCTGAGGCCAACGTTGTGTAGCCCACAGTCCCGTACCCAGCGTCTGTATTGACCCAAGACCGGGGTTTTGAGTTCCCATGGGCCTGCGGCCTACCCATGGGGATGAAAGCGCATTCTTAAGGCCTGTTGCGGCTGTTGGGGAATTGTGATCCGTGGACATGCCAAGCGTTTTGGATGGCGCGGTTTTGCTTGACCGATTCAGTCCAAGAATACGAACCTCTGCCTACGCTCCGGATGCGGGTGCGCTCCTCTTCGGCCAGGTATGGAAATACGTCGTGGAGAATTGGCACGAAGGCCAAAAACGCGGCGATGAACAATGCGAGACTGCCAGCTACGAATACCGACGGCACGCGGTAATTGTACTTCGGAGGAACGTAGTTGACGTTAAATCGCGATTAAACTCGTAACTCAATGGTTACAAGTGTAAACGCCTGCTTTCGTCAACTGAATTGCATGTCACGGATGCCGTGCCGACATCGGTCGCTGTTCAATGTACTCGACATCATGTATAGTCGATTGTATATGGAAAAAACGACGTACCGCGAATTGATGAAGAGAGCACGTAACGACCTCGCGATCGCAATTCAAAAGCGCCGTGCGTTGGGAGCAAGCCTCGAAG
>JASHSL010000238.1 GCA_030040855.1 Terriglobales bacterium | reverse complement strand
CTCCCTTCCGAATGCGCAGGCCGAGCCTCAGGCTGCGACCGTTATCAGGGAAGGATTCTGGGGTATGACTTCCCCAATTTCAACCGCAGGAACCTGCGCGGCGTTGAGGGCGCGCAAGAGCTCCCCTGCGTCCTCGGCCGCGACGGAAATCAGCAGCCCGCCTGCGGTTTGGGGATCAAAGAGAATCGTCTTCATTTCCTCGCTCACGCCGCCTTCATAGCGGACCACGCACTCGGCGAAATCACGATTGGCTTTGAGTCCTCCGGGGATGTGCCCGGCGCGAACACAATCGAGCGCGCCTTCGAGCAAGGGGATCGTATGGGCATAGGTGCGAAGGGAAACCTTCGACCCTAGGGCCAGTTCCCTGGCATGCCCGATCAGCCCAAAACCGGTAATGTCCGTCATGGAGTGAATGCTAAAGCCCTTGCGCGCAGCCGGTTTCTCCGCCCGCAAACGACCACCGACCTCACCGGTTATGACTTCGACAGCATGGCTATTGAGGGTGGTCATCGAGGCAACGGCGCGGTCAATCCAGGATGGTTGGGCCACCCCCTTTTTGATCGCGGTCGAAATCACTCCCGTGCCCAGGGCTTTGGTGAGCAGCAAGCGATCGCCCGGCTGGGCGCCGGAGTTGGTCAGCACTTTCCGAGGATCGACCAGCCCAGTCACCGCGTAACCAAATTTCGTCTCCTCGTCGCGGATACTGTGACCGCCAATCACGGTGCATCCGGCTTCGACCATCTTTGAAAGACCGCCGGCGAGGATGCTTTGAAGGATTTCCACATCGCCCTTCTCGGGGAAACAAACCATTGCGAGCGACGTAAGCGGCCAGCCGCCCATGGCATAGACATCGCTAAGCGCATTCGTAGCGGCGATCTGGCCGAAGGTATAAGGGTCATCCACAATGGGCGTGAAAAAATCCACGGTCTGCACCAACGCAGTCTCGGGACCGAGTCGGTACACGCCAGCGTCGTCGGCACGATCGAAGCCGACTAGAACGTTCGGATCCTGTTGCCGGGCTAATTTCCCAAGCACCGCGTCCAGCACCGCCGGACTCAGCTTGGAGGCTCAACCCGCGGCTTTGACGGACTCCGTCAGCCGGAACGGCTTGGTTTCAGCCATAAGCTTCATTGTAAATACAAACCTCGAGCCGCGAATTCAGGGGATCGAACGGTGCCTTGGCATGGGCTCGGCTCAAGGACGATGGTTTTGGGGTCATGTCCTCGATCTCACTTGTCCTGCTTCTCCTGGGACGACACCGGAACGCGCGAGCTGTGCACAAAGACAATCTTCCAACCGTTGGCCTGTTTCTCCAAAAAGGCCTATTCCAACCATTGCTGGTCGATAGTTCCGGAAAGTCAGTGATCGTGCCGCGATTCACGTAAGCCATCCAAGCGGTGTTCCCGTAGACGTGGACATCGGGTTCCGTCACACGCATAGCGCTTCCCCGCTCGATGTTGAGCCTTCATCAACCCCATGATGGCGTCGCCGTTGAATCGCAGGCCTCCGTCGAATAGGTAAAAGTCCGATCGAGTGAGGGAGTTGAACTTGGCCAGATCGTCCGTGCGAGCCCCATCGAAGATGGTGCAGACGGCATCGACTACTTGCTCATGATCGGAGGTGAGACCGTTGCAATCTACGCCCAACGCTTAAAGCCTGCGGTCTGAGGGATTGGGAATTTTTCCCCTTGACATTCGACAAAAGAGGCTTAGACTCTTGTCGAATGTCTAGGAGGAGTGGGTGGACAAAAAGACGGATCTCCTGCAGGGCACGCTCGATCTTCTCATTCTGAGAACGATTGCCCTTCAGCCCATGCATGGCTGGGCGATCTCCCAACGCATTCAGCAGATCTCGAAAGACGTGCTTCAAGTCCAGCAGGGGTCACTCTATCCGGCTTTGCATCGACTCGAGCATAAAGGTTTGATCAGAGCCGAATGGGGTCCTTCGGAGAACAACCGGCGCGCGAAGTTCTACAGCCTCACGAAAACCGGGCGCAAGCAGCTCGAGGAAGAGAGAGCCAGCTGGGAAAGATTAGCGGCAGCGGTCACCCAAGTCCTGGAGATGGCGTGAAACGGGGGGAAGAGTTATGGTGCGGGTAAAGGAGCTGCTGCGTTCCCTTCGTTCCCTCCTCCGACAGCCTCAGGAAGAACAGCAACTCCGAGAAGAGCTTCAGTTTCATCTGGAGCGGCAGATCGAACAGAATCTGGCGGCCGGAATGTCGCCCGAACAGGCCCGGCTTGCCGCCCTGCGGCTTTTTGGGGGCCTCGAGCAGGTGAAGGAGGAGTGTCGCGACGTGCGCCGCCTCAGCTTCCTGGAGAACTTCTTGCGGGACCTTCGCTATGGTTTGCGCCAATTGCGCCGCAGCCCCGGCTTTGCCGCGGTTGCACTGTTGTCGCTCGCTTTGGGGATTGGCGCCAACACGGCGATTTTCCAGCTGCTCGACGCCGTCCGCCTGCGCATGCTCCCGATCAACAATCCCCAGGCACTGGCCGAAGTCCGCCTGACGAATCGGCGGGGCCGGATGGGAAGCTTCTTCAACTGGCACTCCGAGCTCACCAATGCGCTCTGGGAGCAGATCCGGGACCACCAGCAGGCGTTTTCTGGCGTCGTCGCCCTGGCCCCGGATAATTTCAATCTGGCTCCCCGCGGTGAAGTCCACTCGGTGCCCGGCCTTTGGGTGAGCGGCGATTTCTTCAATGTGCTGGGCGTTCGCCCCCTCTTGGGCCGAGTATTCACTGCCGCCGATGACGTGCGGGGCTGTCCTACCTCGGGGGTGGTGGTGAGTTATGCGTTTTGGCAACGCGAACTGGGCGGTGAGGCGTCGGTCATCGGCAGAAAGCTGACCATTGACTATCATCCCGTCGAAGTCGTGGGCATTACGCCGGCGAATTTCTACGGGCTCGACGTGGGCCATTCCTTTGACCTCGCGCTTCCTATTTGTTCGCAGCCGATTCTGGGTGGCGAGGACAATTACTTGGACACCCGCTACGATTGGTGGCTAACCGTGGTCGGCCGGCTGAAGCCGAATTGGTCTATCGAGCGAGCAACGGCGCAGCTGGGTTCGATGTCTCCCGGTATTTTTGAGGCTACCCTCCCGCCCGATTACGACGCCGACTACGCGAGGAAATACCTCGCCCTCAAACTGGCGGCGTATCCGGTGGGCAGCGGCATTTCCTCTCTGCGCGAGAGTTCCTCCGACATGCTCGGGCTGCTGCTGGCGATCACCGGGCTGGTGCTTCTGATTGCATGCGCCAACCTGGCCAACCTGATGCTGGCACGGTCCACCACCAGGGAGCGGGAGATTGCGGTGCGCTTAGCCCTGGGCGCATCCCGGCGGGGGCTCATCCGCCACTTGCTGGCAGAAAGCCTTTGGCTGGTCGTGGCCGGCACCGGAGCAGCCTTGCTGCTGGCCCGCATGCTGGCGCATTGCCTCCTTGCCTTCCTGAGTACCCAGGGGAATCCGGTCTTCTTGAATCTGGATGCGGACTGGCGCGTCTTCGCCTTTACGGCGGGCATGGCGGCGCTGGCTACGGTGATGTTCGGGCTGCTGCCGGCTCTGCGCGCCACCCGGACGGCTCCTGCCGAGGCGATGAAGGCGAGGAGCCGCGCACTCACGGCTGACCGCCATAGGTTCGGATTGCGCCGCCTGCTGGTGGTCGTCCAGGTCGCGTTTTCGCTGGTGTTGCTGGTGGGCGCCGTACTGTTCACCCGCAGCCTGCGCAACCTGCTCCGGGCGGATTTGGGCTTTGAGCGCACGGGCATCCTGATCACCAATCTCGATTTGACCCAGCTCAATCTGCCGCCGGAGCGCCAATTCCTTTTTGAGCACGACCTGCTGGAGCGGATTCGCGCCACCCCTGGGGTTGAATCCGCCGCTGAAGCCGCGATTGTGCCGACCAGCGGCAGCTCGATGAACCGCTCCGTCTGGATGGACGGCTCGGATCCGTCGCAAGCCAAAAGCCCGTGGTTCAACTATGTGAGCTCCGGATTCTTCCAAACCATGGGAACGCCGCTCCTCGCCGGGCGCGACTTCAACGACCGCGACACCGCCGCTTCCCCCGGGGTGGCCATCGTGAATGAGGCCTTTGCCCGCCAGTTCGCGAATGGCCGAGACCCGGTCGGCCTGACGATTTGGCAAAAAGCCGAACTGGGGAAGCCGCAGATTCAGTATGAGATTGTCGGGCTGGTAAGGAACACAAAGTATCAAGACATTCGCGAAACGTTTCCGCCCCTGGTTTATCTACCGGTCGCTCAAGGCTCCGACCCCATCCAACCCATCCTCATTCGATCACGAATTCCTCTGGCCAGTCTTACTTCGCGGGTGAAGCAAACCATCTTCGCGCCCAGCCCTGACATTTCCATCGAGTTCAGCACCATCGAGAACATGATTCATGACGAGCTGCAAGCTGAGCGCCTGATGGCCACTTTGTCAGGTTGCTTCGGCGTGCTGGCCGTCTTGCTGGCTACGCTTGGTCTTTACGGGGTGATGTCCTACGCGGTGATCCGTCGAACCAACGAGATTGGAATCCGTATGACGCTGGGTGCCGGGCGGGGCGAAAT
>JASHSL010000237.1 GCA_030040855.1 Terriglobales bacterium | reverse complement strand
TTGATCGGGAAATGCTCCCTTCGATCGAAAGTTCTTCATTCCGCGCGCCTCTCAGCGCACCCGGACGCACGCTCCTCGGCTGTGCTGTGGGAACGCCGGTGGTGTTGGGATGTGCCGATTCCGTGGCCGGCGTCTATGCCATCGCTGGCACCGAACTTGAGCACACCGCCACGGTTCTAACCGGCACCAGTACTGTCATCATGAGGTGCTATCCGCAGCCCCATTGGGACCGGCTCAACCGGTATCTGGTTACCCCATTCGCGCTCGATGGCTGGTATGGCTGCGAAGCCGACTTGCTTGCAACCGGCTCTGCAAGGGAGTGGGGGGCGCGTGTTTTCCTGCGCCGCGCGGACAAGAGATCACCCCGCTCGCTGTGGCGATCGGTCTATCGAGTCGCTCCCGGTGCGGAGGGACTCTTCTTCTCCCCTTTTCTGGCCGGTGGCGAACAAGGAATCCTGTGGAACCCCCACTTGCGAGGTACTCTGACCGGACTGACCTCGTCCCACGACGGAGTGGAGATTGTGCGGGCGCTGCTTGAAGGCATGTGCTTCGAAGTTCGACGTTGCCTGGAAGTTCTTGCGGAGGAAGAGCAGCTTTCCTGCGTCCGCGTAACCGGCTGGGTCGCGGACCTCCCGCAGGAACTGCAATTGCTGGCTGATGTCATCGGCCGGCCTGTTCACGCCCTCCGGCTTGATTCCGCTTCCGCGGTCGGAGCGACGCTGCTCACCGGACTGATCGACATCAAGACACACTTCGGCAATGCCAAGCCTGCTGTCTTCACCCCCGGTCCGCGCCGCGAAGGCTATGACGAACTCTATGCAAAATACCTCGATCGCACCGCTTTTGATTCGCCTCATCGCTGACCGGCCTCCGGTGCGAAGAGGGTGTTTGCCAACCCTCCTGATGTTTTAGTTACAATGGGATGCTTCAATCAAGGCAGGTTTCTCGAGGAGAGTGAAGATGACCCGCGTGAAATCGCTCGCATGGTTGCTGCTGTGGGTTTGCGTTTTGTGTGTCATTCCGGCATTGACTCTCGACGATGAAATGCATGCTCATCATCACGACCCTGCCGAACAACTCGGCAGGGTTTCGTTTCCGATTTCGTGTGCGCCGGCCTCCCAGACCGCCTTCGAGCGAGGTGTTGCGCTGCTCCATTCCTTCGGATACGAGGAGGCGGAGGAACAGTTCACCGCCATCAGCCAAACCGACCCGGCGTGTGCCATGGCGCACTGGGGGATTGCCATGAGCCTGTTCCACCAGATCTGGGAGCGGCCGGAGGACTCAACTCTGAAGCGGGGCCAGGAGGAAATCGCAAAGGCGCAGAAAATCGGGGCCAAAACCGAGCGCGAACGCGGTTATATCTCCGCCCTGGCGGTGTTCTACTCGGATCCTGCTAAGAAAGACTACCTGCGGCAAGCGGCGACGTACTCGGATGCGATGGCGAAGCTCTATCAGCAATACCCCACCGATGTGGAAGCAGGGGCGTTCTATGCATTGTCGTTGCTGGCGGCCCAACCTCCGGACGACAGCTCGCACGCCGCAGAGAAGAAGGCGGTGGCGATTCTCAATCCACTATTCGAGCAGCAGCCCGATCATCCCGGCCTCGCGCACTACATTATTCATGCCTGCGATTCACCTGAAATGGCGCCGATGGGACTGGCCGCTGCCCGCCGTTACGCGGAGATTGCTCCCTCATCCGCGCATGCCGTCCACATGCCATCGCACATCTTTGCCCGTCTGGGACTCTGGCAGGAGGATATTCAGGCAAACCTCAAATCGGTGGCTTTGACCGAGAAGTCCGATGCTATGTACATGCGCGGGCACGAACTGCATGCCATGCATTTTCTGCTCTATGCCTACCTGCAAACCGGACAGGACGACGCCGCCAAGCGAATGGTGGAGCAATCGAAGCAGATTGTGGCGGCAGTTCCGAACCGCGGTGAGGACACGGGAATGCTCGAATATTACGGCTTTGCCGCAGCTCATTTTCCGGCACTCTACGACTTGGAGATGCGAAATTGGCAGCATGCGGCGACCCTCCAGCCCGCCGCCGACGCATCCCCCCATTTGCAGATGATTACGTATTGGGCGCGGACAATCGCCGCAGCGCACATGGGCGAGGTGGAAGCAACCCGACGCAATGCGCAGAAATTCGCCGAAGCGGAAGATGCGACTCGCAAATCAAAGTACGCCTATGTGCTGGAGGGACCACATTCGTCGCAAGGTGAAGTTGCGGCCTGGCTGGCTTTCGCCGAAAAGAGGAATGACGACGCGCTTCAGCAGATGCGTCAGGTCGCCGACACACAAGACAAAGTAGGAAAAGCAGAAGTCGACATTCCCGCGCGCGAGATGTTGGCGGAGATGCTGCTCGAACTCCATCAACCCGAGAACGCCTTGTTGGAATATGAAAGGTCGATGAAGATCGATCCCGGCCGCTTTAACGGGCTGGCCGGTGCTGCCCGAGCCGCCCAGTTGGCGCATCAAGCAGCCAAAGCGAATTTTTACAACGCGCAATTGCTCAAGAACTGCGACGACGGAAAGCATTCGGATCGCCCCGAATTACGTAGTGCTAAAACGGAGCTGGCAGAAAACGGGCAATAGCACCAACCCAACATGGGGTCGTGGATTGCCACCCCCACTTGCACAAACCAACTAGTCACCGGCGCAAGATGACGCTCACCCTCCCGCTCTGGGATTTTGCGTTCGCATGGGCCTGCGGTCCAACCCTTGACATGAAAATCTGGTCGAGTCAGTGCGTCTTCGTTTTGAACCAATCTGTGTCGCACCACCCATCCGAGTAGGAGGGGGGGTAAGCAGGTGACGGTGATTCTGCCACGTTAACGCCTTATACGTCGATCCTTTCCGTAAAAGATCTCTAGGCGTCGGGAAAGTCTTCGGCTAACATGGCGTTTCATCTCTATGGAGATACCTCTGAGCCCGTTGGATTTCGCTCGACGCGCGCGCCGACTATATGGCAACCGCGAGGCGGTTGTTGACTTGGGCCAGCGTTTTACCTATGAGGTATTCTCCGATCGCTGCGACCGCTGGTCGGCTGTACTGCAATCGCTCGGCATTCGACAGGGCGACCGTATCGCCTGTATCGCACTAAATACCCATTCGCAACTTGAATCGTTCTACGCCGTTCCGCAATTGGGTGCGGTTCTTGTTCCGCTCAACTATCGGCTGACCCCACAGGATTTTGCCTACTTGATACAGCACAGCGGCTCACGCCTGGTCTGTGCGCACTCCGATTACCTCGACGCCCTCGATTCTATTCGTGCTGACATCCCCGACGTCGAGCACTTCGTTTCGTTTGAAGGAGCACGTCCAGGCTGGCTCGATTATGAACACTTGATCGCCAGGACGCCGCCCACTTTCAAAAGACCAGAGATTGGCGAGAACGACCTATTGACGATCAATTACACGAGTGGAACGACTTCCCGGCCCAAAGGTGTCATGATCACGCATCGCAACGCCTACATGAATGTCGTTGGCACGTTGCTACATTTCCCCATGACTTCGGCCGACCGGTATCTCTGGACCCTGCCCATGTTTCACGCTAATGGGTGGACTTTTGTGTGGACGGTCACAGCCGTTGGCGGTTCGCACGTTTGCCTCCGCAAAGTCGATCCCCGTACAGCCTTCGCAGTGATCAACGACGAGTCCGTCTCCGGCCTCTGTGCTGCCCCAACCGTGCTGATCTCTCTGGCGAACGCGCCTGAGGAATTGCGCCGCAGTGCTCGTCGCGGCGTTCGCGTCCTCACTGCGGGAGCAGCACCCGCTGCAGCCACCATCCAACGCGTCGAGGACGAATTAGGCTGGGAGGTGACCCACATCTACGGGATGACAGAGACCTCTCCGTTCATCTCGGTATGCGAGTCCCGCCCGCAGCATAACGCCCTACCCCCTCAGCAGCGCGCCACCATCAAAGCGCGTCAGGGAGTCGAATTGATTACGTCCGGGGAGTTGCGCGTTATCGACAGCAATGGGTGCGAAGTGCCGCGCGACGGCGAAACCATGGGCGAGATCGTTGCCCGCGGCAACATTGTCATGAGTGGCTACTTTCGGGATCCCGAAGCAACGGCACATGCTCTACGCGGTGGCTGGATGCACACAGGGGACGTTGCGGTGGTTCATCCTGACGGCTACATTGAAATCCGTGACCGGTTGAAAGACGTCATCATCAGCGGCGGCGAGAATATCTCCTCTCTGGAGGTCGAAAGCATTCTGGTTACCCATCCCGCCGTGCAAGAGGCAGCCGTAGTGGGCATGCCTCACGAAAAATGGGGCGAAGCGCCGCATGCCTTCGTCGTACTCAAGGACGGGGCGCGCGTAACCGAAAAGGAACTGCGAGACTTTGCTCGTAGGAGCATGGCGCATTTCAAGGTTCCAGCCGTTTTCACGATACTAGAAGAGCTGCCCAAGACGGCCACCGGCAAGATTCAGAAATACGTGCTACGCTCCGGTCGGGCCGCAATCGCACGGCAGTGACGGCAGCTCAAATGGATCAATCGGGCTCGTAGTCGGCAGGATCGCGTTATACCAAGTCTTCTCGCCAGGGCCAACCGAGGGCCCACACTTGCGATAAAGCTGCAACTGACCAATCATCCCAGTTAGAATTGTCTTTGCCTTTCAGCTCGCAACCCACGGTAACTCACTGAACCCCACACACGCGGGAGGGTGCGTTTGGCGCAGGCCGGAAGATCCGGCATTGCGCTCGAAGCCGCGATTCTCAATTGGCTGGAGAAAACGGTCGTGCCTACTCTGGGCTTGGGGCAGCACCGCTCTTTGAGCCTTGATCAAATGTACTGCCAAGCATCGGTCGAAGCTGCACCTGCCAATGAGCGATAATCAGACAAGGCGCGTGATTGTTGACCTTCAACCCACGCTGAAGGGCAGGCTGCTCGAGCTCAGGCCTCTTCGGGCCAGCGATTTCAAGGACCTCTACGCTGTGGCCTCGGATCCACTGCTTTGGGAGCAGCACCCGGTCAAAGATCGCTGGAAGGAGGATGTCTTCCAAGGTTTTTTTCAGGAATCTCTGGATTCTGGCGGAGCACTAATCGCCCTCGATTCCAAAAACGGCAAAGTGATCGGGACGTCGCGATTCTACGGTTACGACCCACAAGAAGGAGAAATCGAAATCGGCTGGACGTTCTTGGCCCGATCCCACTGGGGTGGAACCTACAATCGGGAGATGAAGGAACTCATGCTCCGGCATGCCTTTACCTTCGTGGATCGCGTGATCTTTCTTGTCGGCCCGCAGAATTTGCGCTCGCAGAGGGCGGTTGAAAAGATTGGAGGAATTCGTATTGGCTCCAGACGCGACGGAGGCGGCAAGAACAGCTTTGCATACCAAATAACCGCATCCGCATTCGCCCAGACATTTCCGAAACAATAGTTGTCAAGCCAGACCACCGGACCTGAGTAGTCGTTGAAATTGGGGCGTTATCGCAAGATTGCCTTAGCACTCACTGACCGGCGGTCTACATCAAGTGCCTCGATATTGTGGGGCGTTTCAAGGCATAATGCCTGTCTCAATCAACCTAGGAATCTGACCCATCGTGCGAGTCTCGCTGCTCCAGCTGTTGGCGTGGATCGAACTTTTGTTTCTGCTCGATCCTGTGGTGCCTCGCATTTGCAAAGCCGAGCCGCCAGGCGAAGGAGCAAAAGAAGGCGGTAAGGGCGCCCTCTTCGAGATGGGGCATCGGCCTGGTTACAGTCGGCTTTACCATGGTATGGATGTGGGTGAAGCCGCATGGATTCGAGAAGAGCGTGGTGGAGCTGATCCTGTCTCATGCGTAGAAGTTCATAACAGGCGTTTACACTTCTAGCCATTGGGTACGAGTTTAATGGCGATTTATTGCCAACTGAGTTAAGGCTGGGTAAGCGAGGTATACGAAAATGGCTCGAGCCGCCGATTCCAGTGGCCTGGCGAGCAACCTCAACAGCAGGGGTGTGCGTACTGAAACTGAGCAGATTCTGCGAGACTCCTGGGGTAGGGGACGGTGCGGGCGGCTGGTGTTGTGCGCCCCTGAGCGGCTCTAACATATGAGGACAGGGGATGGCATGCTTTATCTCGAGCGCAGACCAGATCCTCCACTCAGCGGCTTCGTCCAGGTCCTCTGGTATGCGCGCGGCGCACGGCTTGATCATCGACGAGAGCGGATTCTGCCAACCGGCCGCTCGCAGCTCGTCATTAGCCTGTCACGAGATTTCCTGCTCTGGACTGCCCCGAAGGCCAGCCCGACCGGCGCACGGCACCCGCGTTACTGGTGGGCCAACATTCCGTCTATGAAATCGTGGACACCTCCGATCTCGCCGACCTGATCGGAGTTGTGTTTGCGCCCGCTGCTCTGCCCGTTTTTACGGCAGATCGCGCCGATCTCTTCAGCAGTAGAAGCGTGGCCCTGGATCAACTGTGGGGTGGACAAGCGCATATGCTGCGCGACACTTTGCAGGAGATCTCTTCTCCACAGCAAAAGCTACGGATGCTGGAGAATTTTCTGCTCGTCAACTTCCGGCGACGCATGGAGCACAGGCGCTTCTCCGTACATCCGGCTGTGGAGTTTGCCTTGCGCCGGTTCGGACAGGCTCCCGCGGTTGCTACGGTTTCCGGCATGGCAAAGGGCACTGGCTGGAGCGAACGGCGTTTCTCGCAGATCTTCCGAGAGCAGGTTGGGTTTGGGCCGAAGGTCTGGTGCAGGATCCAACGATTCCAGCGTGCTATGCGGCAAATGCAGGCATGCCTGGAAATCCCCTGGGCCGAGCTAGCCGTGGAGTGCGGGTTCTACGACCAGGCACATTTGGCCAACGAGTTTCGGGCCTTTTCCGGAATCGACGCAAGCACGTATACGGCGATGCGTGATCGGCTATGGCAGAACCATGTGCGCGTGGAGTAATTGGATTGCCGATTTTTCCAAGACGGAGAGAACGCCGCGTGCCAAGATCGACTTGAGGTTGAAATCTACAAGGAGGGTTCCGATGGAATTGGTCGCGATGAACACCAAGTCCACGATTATGCCGACGCTGCGCTACAAGGACGCATCGGCCGCTATCGAATGGCTGTGTCACGCACTGGGGTTTGAGCGCCATGCCGTCTGTCCTGGGGCCGATGGCACAATTGCTCATGCGGAATTGACGCTCGGAGGGGGCATGATCATGTTGGGTTCACAAAGAAACGACGCATACGGACAGGGCTTCAAATCGCCGCGCGAGGTGGGTGGGGTCGAAACGCGGAGCACCTATGTGGTCGTGCAGGACGTCGATGCCGTTTACGCGCGGGCACAAGCATCGGGGGCCACAATTGTACGGCCGATCAACAACACGGACTACGGCAGCCGTGAGTGTGCTGTCAAGGACCCCGAGGGTCATACCTGGAGCGTCGGCACTTACGATCCGTGGGCGCAGCACGAATGACCGACGCTGCATGGCCACATCAGCACACCAACTCCGCGTTCTGGTGCGAATCGTCTTGTGTCGTAAAGGGGATTCGCCCTGGATCGGCGGGGAAAGATGCTTGATGTCAGTTGACGTTAAGAGGCGAGAGTGCAAGCTTGCGCCGTCTGTTCGCCGGGGCTACGGGTTTTGAACGTTAAGGCGATTTACCAACCGCTAACATCGGGGCGTGTCGCAAGGATTACCCGGTCAACAAAAAAGGCCGCTCCCAAGAAGAGCGGCTCAAAATGCGTGGATTCGGAAGCTACTTGGTTCCCGAGTAAGTACCCTCGCAATCCCATGTAGAAGAGTCGTCCGCATCGCCCTTGCCTTTGCAGCCACCTTCGCCCTTGACTGCCTTGTACTTGCCCGTGCCGCCTGCAATTGTCCACTTGTTGGAGGCGCTCTGCATCTTGCCGTCTTTCCAGGCCTGTGTCCCGTGATAGTGGTAGAAAACCTTGTCACCACCGGCAAGGGTAACTACAAATACGCCGTGGTTTTGGTCTGCGCTACTTGTCATGTCGCCAAATTCCGTATATGTCCCCTCGTGCTCCTTGTCATCGCCCATGCTGCCCTTTTCGGATGTGCACTTCCCTTGAGCAACGCTATAGCTGTGACCCTCGCGGTCCGGGACAGTGATACTGTGTTGTTCGGAAGGCTTCTCGCATTTCCATTGCGACGAGATGTTCCCTTGCGCCGCCGAGAGCCTGATGCACAAAAACAAAAAGCACACTACAACCACGCAGTTGCGCATTGCCATTTCCTCCCCTCAATTTTGCTCTGATCGCGAACGACTGGCCTGGGCGGACACGCTGTAACGGGCTTGATGCGAAAAATTGTCCGGCACGGCCCGTTTATCCTACGCCGCAAGCGGTCAACGGTCAATCGAAGATCGCTCCTGAAAGTGCGCTCAAGATCCTGTTCGCAGCTCAATGAGTGAAATCGGGATTTTAACTTTTTGGCTGTGAAATGGGGAATTCATCGGAATGATGCATGGTTTGTCCGCCGCTCGATAGTTCTAGCTCACAGAAGAGCCTTGAGCGGTCGGGAGAAATCGAGAACTTTTCCATGATTTCGATATCTTGGCCATCGAGATCTGGTGTCGGCCACTGGCTCCATCCCCACGTTCGACTTCGGTGCCGTCACCAAACCTCGATCGAATCTCCGAAAAGCCCGGCAGCGCACCCAGCGTAATGCCTGCGATATGAAAATTTCCCGCCGCTGGTTCTCTGCGCAGAAATGTTATGGGTTGACGGGGTCCACGAGGTGTCAGTTCTTCTTGGCCCACAGACGATTGGAGGTCAGCCGGCGCAAACGAGTGTTTCTTATTGATTCTCCGGGTCGATCGTTTGATCGAGATAAATCCAAAGCACTCGTGCCAGAAATGTCAGCATGGGGGCCAAGGGCAGGAACAACAGGACTGCCCAGATTGCTATCTTATCCAAGCGCCATCTGGTGAGAAGCCAGAGGGCTACGGCCAAAGCAACGATGACGGCGAGCCCCAGACCGTAACTGATATACATAGCGCCGAGAAAATATCCCGGCTCGCGATTGAAGTGGAGACCGCAGGTGGGACAGCAACCTCGCATCCTGGGGAAACCCCAGTAAATGGAAGAGCCGAAAATTCTCGCCGACCGGCATCGGGGACAGAGCTGGTGGAGGATGCTGCTGAAGGTGGATGGCCGAGACCGAAGCAAGACATCATGATAGTGGATATGCTAAGCAACGGGCACTCAGAGTTAAAACCATGCTTCCGCTGAGAACCCGTCAATGAGTGGCCCCGTCAGCCGCTGCACTTGTGAGAGCGAGATGGTATGCCGTTATCGATCTCGCTACAATTTGCAACATGCACGCGCATCTCAAGCATGCAACGGTCGCACTGGGATCCGCTCATCTCACTGGTTGCAGGTACGTCCCAACTGGAGGATGGTGCCGCAAATGCTGTTCCTGCGGCCTTTGTTGAAGTCCGTCAAGCGGCACACCTTTCCAAGTTAGGCCGGATCGACGGAAACAAGTTTCGGGAAAAAAGTTGCAAACATGATCTGCGAATGCCTTCGGGACTTATTTCAGATCTATTCCGCCTTCTCGCCTCAATCGCTCGTCAGACTGAGCCGCTTACGCAGCGGAGTTATGCGCGGGAAGGTCGAAGGAACCGTTCTCCCCTCTAGGCTGGTCGTGGTAGCCTGGGCGGAGGTCTGGAGGTGCACATGCGGGGTGTGGTTCTGGTGCTGGCGATGATGGCGACTTATAAGTGCTAGTTTTTCGCTTCCACAACACGGCAGCCGATTCCAATTGGGTCCATCTCGCTTCAGGAGGAGCGAGTTATCTGGAGGCATCAGCATCATGATCTTTAAGCGAGGATTATTCCTAATCTTGGCGCTGTCATCCCTTGTTGCATCCTCCCAGGAAATATCGAAGTTGGATCGCGGGCGTGCGCAGGACATCTTGCACGGGGCTGCGGAGGACGTTCGCAAGCATTACTACGATCCGAAATTTCACGGGCTCGACTGGGACGCAAAGGTCGCAGAGGCAAAAACGAAAATAGACAATAAATGTCTCCGGTCAATCGAAGATTTTCGACGGCGGCGTTTTGCACAATCAGATCACTCTCCTGCGCCACGAATCCCCGCCCTCCCGAACTCTCCGGAATTTCCGACGGAGTCGTGATGCTCAATTCATCCAATCTGCAATGCTTTCAACACGATCGGCACTGGCAGCCGATGTGCAATTGGTCAGTATGTAAGAGAAGCGATAACCCATAATGAAAGGGTTCGTGACGCACGCAGCACAACTGACGCAGCACAGGTGATCTTAGCCATGAGGAGACTTTGCGATGACGGTGATTGAACATGTGCTCTCGCGCTTGCGGGAGATTGGGGTGACGGATGTCTTCGGTGTGCCGGGAGATTTCGCGTTTCCTGTCAATGACGCGATCTGCCAGGCCCCGGGCATGCGCTGGGTCGGCTGCTGCAACGAGCTGAACGCGGCCTATGCGGCGGACGGCTATGCACGCATCAAGGGCGTCGGCGCACTGTGCACGACGTACGGGGTCGGAGAACTCAGCGCGCTGGCCGGTATTGCGGGGTCGTACGCTGAGCACCTCCCGGTTTTTCACCTGGTGGGCATGCCGAACATGGCGGTGCAAGCTTCGCGCGCATTGGTCCATCACACCCTTGGGAACGGCGAATACGATTTATTTCATCGCATGACCGAGCCCGTAGTCTGCGCGCGGGCCATACTTACGCCGCAGAATGCCGCCCATGAGACGGAACGGCTGATCAACGAAGCGCTGTATCGCCGCCGGCCTGTCTATATGGCCTTTCCTGCAGATCTCGCAGGTCAACCAGTGATGGGTTGCGCCCAGCCGATCCCGATGCCGCCGAGCGAGCCGAAGTCCCTCGCCGCCGCGACCAACGCGATTCTGGCTGCGCTTGGGAAATCCAAGACAGCATGCATCCTGCCGGGGATTCTTGTAGCACGCGCGCGATTGCAGTCGCAATTGGTTTCTGTCGTCAACGCTTCCGGCTTGCCTTTCGCAACCATGTTCATGGACAAGTCCGTGCTCGACGAGCACCACCCCTCCTACATTGGCATGTACGACGGAAAATTGATGAACCATGGGGTGAGGGAATTTGTGGAGTCATGCGATTGCGTTCTGGAAATCGGGACGCTGCTCACCGACTTCAATAGCGGAGCTTTCACCGCAAAGCTTGATCGCGACAAGGTAATCAGCATCGTCCATCATCGGGTGCGCATCGGTCCCAAGGTGTATCCGAATGTGGAACTCGGAGACTTGCTGGCCGCGCTGGTTGAGCGTTTAGAGAAACGCGCGAGTTGGGGAGCACTAGGCCCGCCACCGTCAATCGGTACAGCCACGGGCAAGGATGGAGATCCAATAACAGTCGATGCGCTCTATCCACGCTGGCGCGATTTCTTGCGGCCCGACGACATCCTGATCGCAGAGACCGGGACTGCTTCGATGGGGATGGGATTTGCTCGCATGCCCAAAGGTGCATCGTTCCACAACCAAACCCTCTGGGGTTCGATTGGCTGGGCGACGCCGGCTGCTTTCGGAGCGGCGGTAGCGGCTCCGGACCGCCGAGTTGTGCTGATCACCGGGGATGGCGCACATCAGCTGACGGCGCAGGAGATCTCGCAGTTTGGGCGGTTTGGCCTGCGGCCGGTGGTTTTTGTGCTGAACAATTCCGGTTATTTGATCGAGAGGCTTCTGTGCAAAGATCCTGCGATCGCATACAACGACATTGCTCCATGGCGCTATGCCGAATTGCCCAGGGCATTGGGCTGCGATGGCTGGTTCACGGCCCGCGTCGACACGTGCGGGAAGCTGGATGAAGCGCTGGCTTGCGCTTCCGCGCGCAAAACTGGCGCGTATATCGAAGTTGTCACCGATGCCTACGCGGCATCGCCGCTTGCAGTCAAGCTTCACGATGCCATGCAGGCGCTCTACAAGGCCTGAACTGCAGAGTGAGTCCTGGTGAATTAGGAACTTATTTCTAGATTGAAGAGGAAGTCTTAGGAGAATGTCGTGGCAAATCTAATTTATCGTGTCGTTTCTGTATGTGGAGCGCTGGGATACGGTTATCCCAAAGAGTCTTTGGAGGAGGCGCTCAAAGGTCGGGTGGACGCAATCATATCCGATGGCGGTTCCATGGACGCCGGACCGTACTATCTAGGCACCGGTACGGAGTACTTCGAACGCGATGCGGTCAAAGCGGACTTCTACCACATGGTCGAAGCCGGTCTCAAGACCGGCAGCCCCGTGATTCTTGGCAGCTGCGGGATGGCCGGCGGCGACCGTAACCTGCAGTGGATGATCGAGGTGGCGAAAGAGGTTTTTGCCGAACTGAAGGTCAGTAATGCCAAGGTCGCCGTAATTCGTGGTGAGATCGACCGAGAGATCATCGTCAAGGAATTTCGTAACGGTGCCCTCCTGGCGACCGGCGCCGGGCCGGAGCTGAGCGAAGAAGCATTGCGCGAAAGCACGATCGTAGGACAGATGGGAATTCATCCGCTGATTACGGCACTGGAAAGCGGCGCACAATATGTTTTGGCCGGCCGGTCTTGCGACATCGCTCTGTTCGCGTCCGATATGATTCGGCGCGGCATTGACCCCGGTTTGGCCTACCACGTGGGGCATGTGCTCGAATGCGGCGCTCTGGCCTGCGATCCCGGTTCACCTTCCGATTGTCTTGTAGCCGAGATCTATGACGGTGGCACCGCCTTGTTTGTGGCGCCCAACAAGTGGCGGCGCTGCACGCCTTACTCGATTGCGGCCCATTCTTTGTACGAGGAGAGCCATCCCGAGCTTCAGTTTTACCCGGAAGGCATCCTGTGCATGGAACATACTGAATTTTTCGCGAAAGATGGGAGAACGGCGGGGATCCGGAACAGCCAGTTCGTGCGCTCGGAAAAGCCATGGCCCTGGAGCATTAAGTTGGAGGGGGCGCGTCTCGTCGGCAAGCGGAAGATTTCGTTGCTTTATATCGATCCGGCAGATCTGCCGAAGGTGCCCGAGGATGTTCTGGTTTATGGCCGGAACGGGGTTGAAGCGAGATGGGTCGATCCAAACAAAGAATGGGAGCTCGGCATTATTATCGAGACCACAGCAAAGGAGCAGGAAGCCGCCGTGTTGCTGGCGAGTCTGCTCACCCACTATCTGATTCATTATGGTTATCCGGGTCGGAAGGCTACTGCCGGCAATATCGCCTACCCGCTCTCACCGAACCTGGTGAGTTTTAAGCGAGAGGACGGCCTCTACGGGGCCATCGTTCCGAGTGGCACGCGTGACCCGGTGTTTTTTGAGAACTATGCCAGAATCAAAGCGGCAGTTATCAAGCTGATTGAGGAAGAATTTCCGAGTGCTCTGGCCAATGCAACTTACAGCATTACCGATGCCGATGCTTCGAATCCCGCGATTCTGCTGCGCACCGTAGACAGAGATCCGACGCGGCTAGATCTCCTACACCATCGCGAGGTCGAGCGCATCACATCGTTGGTAAAGCCGAAAGCTTCATCGCGAATTGGTCTCACAGCACCCGACGCCTACGCCTGGACCCTGTACCATCTGCTGCAGAACGAAAAGGTCATCAAGGAACAGTTGTTTCCGATCACTTACTACCGGACGAACGGTGCGAATTGGTCTGAGGACGGTTGCGACCGCCCCAGGTATTTTGATATCGGCATCACCGATTATCGCGGCAATGTGGATGACCGCCAGTTGTCGCTGATTCCAGACCGGCCCACTACGGGCGTTTCACATGGCGACCGTCGGCTGCTCGACATGGCCGTAGTGATCCGCAGTAAAGACGCTGGAATCAATCGGCTCACCTTCGACGTCATCTTTAATTCAGCCGAGCAGTATGCCACAGCGTTGCGTTCCAACGTGTTTCATAAGGGGAACATCGCTAAAATCCTGGGCCTGCCGGTGGAGAAAGTAGTCGGCACGTTCTTCGTGGATACCTGCAATGCCATCAAGATTTCCATCGACCGTCCGAACATCTCGGCTTCGCTGGACGAAAGGGATGTCTTTGGCGCTCAGCAGCAGTCCAGGATTGAGCGGTTGACCGTCCCGCTGTATGCGGAAGAACTGGCTAAAGCATCTGCATTTTGAGTGCTCGGGACCGATGCAGCGACCTCGGCCCAGTCGCAACAGGACCGAGGCGGCGATGCAGAAGGCTTTCAAAGCTTGAAATCAGTGCTCGTTTGGCGACCGTCGACGACGTTTGCATGCCGTTGAGAGACGACAGTGATTACGCTTCGTGCCGGTGCATACGCCAGGCGAGATAGCGGTTCTATACGAAACCCCAGCGGTTCCTTGAATTCGCCACTTGGAGTAGCCCCATTTTCGACTGTGTACGCGCCCGAACTACCGGCTGACCGCACGTATGCCATTTGAGGATGCTATCCTTCCAGAGCATATCCAAATGCAACAACCGTTTCTCTGCCTCGGACACGGGTTTGCCGTGCACCTCTTGTTCCGCGAAAGCACTAAGAATATCTCTTACTTATCAATGACGTGCAAGATCAAACGTCGGATCCCGGGCGGCTACCCGAAGCTGCACTACGCCTAGCGACCGCGGCAGATGGTTACAAGGTGGCGGCCCGCTTTGGGGTTGGCGTGTGTTCGCTTGGTCCAGATTTGTCCGGCAAAGTCACGTACTCCGTCTTGATCGCAGTCTACGAGTCGCAATGGACCAGTTTCTGGCACATTTTCTGGGACTGACCATTAACAATCGGTGGCGGTTGCGCCCACCAGCTGGCCGAGTTGCTGTGCCGAATGCTACGACCCGCCATTTTGGTTTCTAATGCGCTGGCGTGGATTTCGTTCCCCTGACACTAAATGCCGTCGATCGAACTCCATTTCGCTCGTATTCCTGTATCCCGGATAGTACCATTCAGTTGCCGCTAAACACCCAAGTGATGTGGCAGGTTGAGATTGTGCCGTCCGGACCTTTCGCGATCACATCTCAAGCGAGGTTGCATTATCAAATGTTGCGGTCAAGGCCCAAGTCGATGCGTCACTTGCGAAGCTAGAACTGGTATGGATCTTCTTGATCGGATCGTAGGAGAGAATTTCCATCATGTGCAGTTCCTGGCCGTTGCCTTTCCAAGTTTGCTCGACTTGCACGAAAAACCCGCCCGGTATCCAGTGTTGGTGAAGATACCAGTCCACCTTGTGTACTCATGTCCCGTAGGCGTATCCGTCGCCATCCCTGACAATGCCCAGTTCCCTACCCAGACGTCCCACTTCTTGACTTCTGGTGGAGGTGTCGGGTTAAAAGACTGCCCTCGGGCAGAAGCAGCAACGAGCATCAGGAGCATCATGCTGATTGCGGTGGCGATGCGCTTCATCCAAACCTGTCAGCAGGTTGATGAATCTGGTCGAGACCAGCGGCACTCAAAGGTCCCCGATCAATTTCGGAGGTAAACTCGCTGTCTGCCTCGGCGATGTGAATGGTGCTTATCAGGGCTTGCTTCTTGGTGGAACGGTGAGTTGAGACCGTAAGACGTCTCCGATGAGAAACAAATCCGTGAGCAGGGCGCGCAGATGGATCGAAGCATTGAGATTGTCGATTAACTGAGAGCTGATCGAGGACTGGGCCCGAACCAGCTCAATGGCTGCCAGCGAGTTTTGAGCATCGCGGTCGAGCACAGCCAGAAATGCTTGATATTTGTCCGCGGGCTCGAACCGTCCTTCTCTGAGTGTCAACGCACAGCTCTCCGCGAGTCCGCTGATCGCGCTGGCTGCGCGATCGAGGAATTGGCGGATGGGCGATTCCGTGCCGCGCATTTCTTCACTGGGAAGGCCCTTTGCAGCGTAGGCCAGCATGAACTCATAGCATTCTTCGATGGCATTACAGCGCTCCAATATCCCGGTCGCGGTTCCCTCGAGCATGTCCTGGCTGTCAGGCCTCCGTTTGGGCGGAGTGCGATGAAGCCGCTGTCGAACCGACGATCCAGCGGCCAGGATCGTGCTCCTCCAGATAAAAATCACGGCTCATCCAGCCGAAAATCATCGATTTTGTAATCGGGATCTTCTCCGGGCGAATCGCAAAATAGATGTGCACCATGACCAACGCGATCAGTCCTACGCCCGCCAGCCCGTGCAGGACGTACATCATGCCCCAAGTCATGTCGCTGAAAAGGTAAGGATTGCGCGGAAAGAAGACGGT
>JASHSL010000022.1 GCA_030040855.1 Terriglobales bacterium | reverse complement strand
AAAAACGAGACGAATTTTCCCAGCGGGGTAATATCGCACAAAGTGCGGTTCAACCTGCGGCAAAGTTCACGCGGGGGAAGCTGCTGCCGCAGCAAAGGCTTCAAAGCGGCTTGTAGATTTGACATCAATAGCGCCGCCGGCAGTCCTTTGCCGGCCACATCCGCGATCGCGAAGACCGTCTCTCGTTCACTGACGCGGACTACATCGTAATAGTCGCCACCCACACAATGTGCCGGCCGAGTCATCGCGGCAATCTCATAATCAGCCACTTCGGGGAGCTCCTTCGGCAGCAATCGTTTCTGAATTTCCCGTGCTTCCAGCAATTCCTCTTCGCGGCACCGCTCTTGGACCCGCAGAGCGCGCGCCCGATCAATCTGCACCCGCAGCTTGCCGAGAAGCTGCCGGTTGTCCCAGGGCTTCTGCACAAACTCGGAGGCTCCTCGTTGCATCGCCTCCACCGCCAGCTCCACGCTGCCCCAGGCCGTCATCACAATCATCGGCAGGTTTTTATCTCGTTTTCGAATTTGTGACACCAGCTCCAGTCCCTCCCCGCCAGCCGTGGTGTCGCGTTCGTAGTTCATGTCCAGAAGAAGGACATCGAACTGCTCGCATTCCAGCGCTTCGACCACCTGCAAGGGATCTGAAACCGCCCTGGTCCGATAGCCATAGCTCTTGAGCAACAAACGGAGCGCATCGCGGACGTGGGCCTGATCGTCGGCGATCAGGACACGAGCGGTTGCCTCATCCGCCGTCGGAGAACATTCCAAAGTCGTCGCCGGGTTCATAACTGGCAGAAATGCACTTCGCGGGCCAAGCTTGGCATTGCTGCAACCCCTTGATTCCACAGACCGTTCACGTTTCCGAGACTGAATTCTCGGTTTTGATCCTGTGCGGCCCTGAAATCCGACTGTCCGAAAATGGACATTTCGCTATGGTTTGAAACTGCTGAATGCGAGGGAGGTAATGAGATCCGAGACCCGCCGGTACCGCAAGGTTCTTCCTTGGTCGGTCGTTGGTTTCTCCGAAAGGCGCGATCTCGCTGGCGGGCGACATTTAGCGTTGTTCCTGCGGGCAGTACTATGGGCAGGGTGGTCGATTGCCGGGGCCGGGCCGCGACCGGCCACTCGACAGCCGCATCCAATAACTGATTGACTTCCTTTCTTCTCGATCCTAGATTGGAAGTGGTTCTTTGAACGGCCTATCCCGCATTGGGGGCGTCACGGCTTCGACGGAGATGCTTTGCGGCCAAGAGGCATGCCGGGGTGCACACACCCGCAATCGCGTGCAAAACTAGAAATGCCACACCTCAAATGGCATACGCTGCTTAATTGATTAAGTAGCCGTCCTCCGCGGCTTTGCCCGTGGGTTGCGGAAGGGCGTCGCACAGCGGGCTGGTTCTTGCGGCTACGTCTGGGTCGCAAGGACGAGATCCTCAGGCTAGCGGTTTCGGTTTCTTGTCCGTTCTGAGCCGGCGCCGCGAATGTTTCCGGGTAACTCCCGGGAGCAGGAACGCGACTAAGCATGTAGTCTCTTGACAGCAACATTTTCGGACGCGGGTTCGACTCCCGCCGCCTCCACCACTCTAAATAATTCATTTTAATGTATTTACAAGTTAGGCCAAAATATTGGCCCGTTTTTGTACCGCCGATCCGGCGAACTGCCCCGGAGGTACAGATTGGGCCTTTTCGTATATACCCGCCACACATCTGACTGTCCCAAGAAATCCGATCGTTTCTGGAAGCGCTGCCGATGCCCCAAGTGGATTCGTGGAACCCTGAACGGCGCTGCCATCCGTCAGACGGCTGACACTCGGAGTTGGGAAAGAGCCGAGTCAGAACGCAGGCGTTTAGAAGAGGAGGCCGAACGGCAGGCCACTGCCCTTCGCGAGGGCTCTGCCCCACAACGGGAGAGCGAGGTTGTTACGGTTCAAGACGCGGTCAAACGATTTCTCGCTAGCAAGCGTAAAGAGAATCTTGCTGAGCCCACGATTGACAAGCTGACGACGATTTTTGAGAAGCATTTCCTTGACTGGGCGAAATCGGAGGGGCTTAAGAACATCCGTGAGATTACTACCGCAGATCTCGAAGCTTTTCGCGATACCTGGACTGACGGTCCACTTTCGAAGAAAAAGAAACAGGAACGCATCATCGGGTTCTTCTATTACTGCGTGCGACTCGGCTGGATCAAGTCCAATCCAGCGGTTCTTCTCGGTCGAATCAAAGCTGAAGGCCCTCCGACGGATTATTTTCCCAAGCGTGAGTTCGACCAGATTGTTGATGCGACGTACATCTATCAACCGAAGGGGTGGGTGGAATGCCGGCATCAGGCGACGCGACTTCGCATTCTGATATTGCTCATGCGCTGGAGTGGACTTGCAATCAGAGACGCACTGACGCTCGAAAGGCACAGGGTGAATGACAAAGACGAGTTGTTCCTGTACCGTGCGAAAACCGGCAACCCAGTTTACGTGCCACTGCCGCACGATGTCGCCGAGATGCTTAGGAACATTGCTCCTGGCCCGAGTCCGAATCCGCGGTACTTCTTCTGGTCAGGAAATGGTTCGCCGAAGTCGGTAGTCGCGGTTTCGACCGCTGCCAGGTACTCTGCGCCGAGGTGCGGGTTTGTCTTCTCACCGGGAAGGATTTGAGAAAGTAGGGTGTGTCGTTGTCGCGCGGCAATCGACCAGCGCCGGAAGCACCATACTAGTTGCCAGTGACAACTATCTCTGGTACGATGTATTCGATGAAAGCCCTCATAGACCGTCGTGAAAGCATGAGCCACGATTCTGAGCTTGCCGAGGACACTCGGGCGCTCTACGCCGCGCTCTCTGAGTTGATCCGCATTTATCAGTTCCGTGACCGCGATCGGATCTGTTGTTACGACGTGTCGGTCACGCAGTGCTATGCGCTCGAAGCTCTAGTCGACGAGAACGGAATGACGATGAATTCGTTAGCGGCTCATCTCTACCTCGACAAGAGCACCACGAGTCGCGTCGTCGATGCCCTGGAGAGGAAAGGGTATATCAAGCGTTCCACGGATACGGAAGACGGCCGCTCCATTCGCGTTCACGTGACGCCGGAGGGCCGCGCTTTACACAGTCGAATCGTGGCCGGAATTCTCAAGGAGGAGCGTGAGCTTTTGAGTGAGTTTCGTCCGGAAGTCCGTCAGTCGATGATTCAGCTGCTCATGCGACTAGCCCGCGCTGCCGAGCGTCGCATGAAGGCGGCTGGCGGAACTTGCTGCCCCTGATTTTTTTTGTCTATGTAGTTGTCACTACCAACGAGTTGCTTCAGGAGATCAAATCTTATGGGTTTTGACAGCCCCGCACGAATCGCGCCGGCGGAACTTCGATCCGCAAAGACAAGCGACCTGCATGCGGTCCTGAGTTTGCTCAAAACTGGAAATCTGCCTACGGATGGCGTGCCGGAGGGGCTCGGAGAACGGTACGTCGTTGTGGAATGCGAAGGTCGAGTAGTCGGCGTGGCCGGAATAGAGCGCCACGGTGAGTTCGCTCTTCTCCGCTCAGTCGTGGTCAACAGTAGTTACAGACGCAGCGGTATTGGGGCAAAGCTCGTGAAAGACCGACTAGCACACGCTAAAGAAACGGGCGCAAAAGGCGTCTACTTGCTGACAACAACAGCGGCCGAATACTTCTCCAAGTTTGGATTCCGTGTCGTCGATCGCGAACAGGTGCCAGAGGACATCCGGCAGTCCGAAGAGTATCGGGTGTCGTGCCCCGACACAGCAACCGTGATGCACCTTGATTTCGAAGAGAGAAGATGAGCGCGCGCAAACCTTCTACATAGTTCTCAAAGGAGGATTGTATGAGTACAACTGACATAAAGGAAGCAGTGAAAGCGAAGTACGGTCAGGCCGCGTTTCGTGTGAAAACTGGAGGGAGCGTTTGCTGCGGAGCCGCTCCGGCAGGTGGACGTTCCTGCAATCCCATTACGTCGAATCTCTATGACAGTTCCGAAGTGTCAGAGATTCCCGAAGAAGCGATCCTCGCCTCGCTTGGATGCGGGAACCCAACCGCACTCGCCAAATTGAATCCCGGTGAGGTTGTGCTCGACCTGGGCTCGGGCGGCGGCATCGACGTCTTGCTATCAGCCCGTCGAGTGGGCCCCACGGGCAAAGCCTATGGTCTCGACATGACGGACGAGATGTTGGCACTGGCCAATGAGAACAAGCGCAAGGCGGGAACCGAGAATGTGGAGTTCTTGAAGGGTGAGATCGAGAACATTCCCCTGCCCAACAATTCGGTCGACGTGATCATTTCGAATTGCGTCATCAATCTCTCTGCCGACAAGGACCGCGTGCTGCGCGAGGCGTTCCGCGTTCTGAAACCGGGTGGGCGATTTGCCGTCTCGGACGTAGTTACGCGGGGTGCCATTCCCGACGAAATCCGGCAGAAAGTTCTGCTGTGGGTGGGTTGCATTGCGGGAGCACTCGACGAGACTGAATACCGGTCGAAACTGAAATCGGCTGGCTTTGAGCAGGTCGAGGTCGAGCCAACCCGCATTTACCGGGTCGATGACGCACGGGAGTTTCTCTCTTCTGCTGGCGTCGACGTCGACCGTATTGCATCACAGGTAGACAACAAGTTCATGAGCGCATTTGTCCGCGCCGTCAAACCGGCGGATGCAGCGACGAAGGCGCGTTGCGGCCCACACGCTGTAACTAGCTGTTAGCTGAGAGACTTCGATGAAAAATCATTACAACGTTCTATTTCTGTGCACCGGCAATTCGGCGCGCTCCATTCTGGCCGAGGCCATCTTGAACTTCAAAGGGCGGCCCACGTTTACGGCCTACAGTGCTGGGAGCCATCCCACGGGGACGGTCCGGCCAGAAGCTCTTCGGCAACTGGAACAGGTGCATCTACCGGTCAAGGGTCTCAGAAGCAAAAGTTGGGAAGAGTTTTCACAACCTGGTGCACCGAAACTCGATTTCGTTTTCACCGTCTGCGACAACGCGGCCAATGAAGTCTGCCCCGTATGGCCCGGTCAGCCAATGACAGCGCACTGGGGCATTCCCGATCCAGCGGCGGTGCGCGGCAGTGAATCCGATGTCCAGCGAGCTTTTCGCGAAGCGTATTTTCTGCTGGATCGAAGAATCAGTCTGTTTCTTTCCCTCCCATTTAAGGCTCTCGACAATCTTGCCTTGAAGAGAGAACTCGACAATATCGGTCAGTCAACGTCGCCTGTCGCTCAGAACAGGTGAGTATCGGAGCGTCCATGAACACAAGCAGTCGCCTCAAGTTCCTCGATCGGTATCTCACCGCATGGATCTTCCTAGCGATGGCGCTGGGCGTAGGACTCGGCTGGCTGGTTCCGGGAGTGGTGCCGTTTCTGAACTGCTTCAGCGTCGGTACCACGTCGGTTCCGATTGCAGTCGGACTGATTGTCATGATGTATCCGCCGTTCACGAAGGTCCGATACGAAGAACTGCCAGAAGTCTTTAGAAACAAAAAGGTGCTCGGTCTGTCTCTAGTACAGAACTGGGTTGTGGGACCGGTTCTGATGTTCGGACTGGCGATCGTGTTCCTCCGAGGATATCCAGAGTATATGGCTGGCCTGATTATGATCGGGCTTGCGCGGTGCATCGCGATGGTCATCGTTTGGAATGAACTGGCTAAAGGCGACCGAGAATACGCCGCCGGGTTGGTGGCCTTCAATTCGCTTTTTCAGGTGTTCTTCTATTCTGTGTATGCCTGGGTTTTCATTACTGTGCTCCCGGCGAAGCTGGGACTACGCGGAGCGGTTGTCGATGTTTCCATTGCGGATATTGCGAGGAGCGTCTTTATTTATCTCGGTATCCCCTGCCTGGCTGGCTTCGCTACCCGTGCGAGCTTGATTCGTGCCCGAGGAAGCGAATGGTACGAGCAGAACTTCGTTCCCCGTGTCAGTCCCCTCACTCTGATTGCTCTGCTGTTCACGATTGTGGTGATGTTCTCCCTGAAGGGCGAGTACATCGTTCGGCTTCCTCTGGATGTTCTGCGGATCGCCATTCCACTTCTGCTCTACTTCCTATTGATGTTCCTAGTGTCCTTCTACATGGGTAGCAAGCTCGGGGCAGACTACTCGAAGACAACCACTCTCTCCTTCACCGCGGCCTCGAATAACTTTGAGTTGGCGATCGCAGTGGCGATCTCGGTCTTCGGAATCAACTCGGGAGCCGCGTTCGCAGCTGTGATCGGCCCTTTGGTCGAAGTACCGGTAATGATTGCGCTGGTAAATGTCGCCTTCTACTTCCAGCGCAGCTACTATGCAGAGCCGTCGGCAGAGGCACTCGCATCACGCCTCTGAAGAGCGAGCGCGGCGAAGAAATGAGCAGGACAAACGGGTTCTTAGATCTGCGGTTGTCTTTCTGCATGCAATGGCAGGCTGGGCGTTTTGCGGCACGCTGATCGGAATCCTGCGATCAGTTGTCTCCCTTCAGGCGACATTGATTGTCCACGCGGTTGGTGCACCCTTAGGATTTACTCTTATCTCGCGTTTTTACTTTCGCCGTTTTGCGTACACCACTCCGCTGCAGACCGCCGTGGCTTTTTTGCTGGTGGTAGTGGGGCTCGATGCGTTCCTCGTTGCGCCTTTTATAGAAAAGAGCTTCTTGATGTTCAGAAGTCCGGTCGGGACTTGGCTTCCTTTTGCACTGATCTTTGTGGCCACATACATAACAGGTTCGCGGACGTTGAGCCAGAGGCGGCCTCCTAATTTGGGCCCGTAACCGCAACAGCAAGCAAACACGGAGTTGCCGCACAGCGAGAACACATCGGTGCTGAGACACGCCTTGTAGCCAGCCAGTGGCCTTTTTTCCGCCTTAAAACAACCCGGCTGTCGAAAGTTGTTTTCCATTTGCGCGTGATGTGATGTATCCTCTCTGCGTCTGAACGCGGAACTCTTGCAGGATGCAAGCGAACTGCGGCGCATTAGAAATTTGTACCGTTTTTGTACCGCCGACCCGGCAAAGTGGCAGTTTTGGGTCGCCCAACGTGAAACCAATAACTTACGTAGAATCAACGGGTTGAATAGTTCGACTCCGGCCGCCTCCACCACTCTAAGTAATTCATTTTAAAGGTATTTACAAGTTACACAAAAATACTGTGCCGTTTTTGTACCACCCATCCGGCGAACTGCCCCGGAGGTACAAAATTGGGCCTTTTCCTATACCCGCCACACATCTCACTGCCCCAAGAAATCCGACCGTTTCTGGAAACACCGTACTCACTGCAAGAAGAGCCGCGCAGCATATTAGGCTCACTAAACCTAACGACGCTTACGAGCATTTGTGTATCCTGACCATACCACCAAGCCTACCCCTCTCCGCCTTATGCTGGCAGATACACCATCCCCTGGCGGCTCTGGCGCCACTCTAATGAGTGTGGGTACATTGTTCGAGGGCTTCGAACGGTTCGTTGCCTCCCCGCTCCAACCTCCTAGGCTACGTCCGATGGGACAGACGGTCTGATCAATCCTTCTTTGCCAGACGTTCGACTCCAGCGACTTTGCAGGTCGCAGTTTAATGCGGTTTTCGATGTCGCCGCGCTGGCAGTAAGAATGGTTGGGCGTGGCTCTAAAGCTGAATAATTCCTCGGCGCACAGCGATTGCGACCGCCTGGGTTCGATCGGAAGCACTCAGCTTTTCCATAATGTGTTTGATGTGCACTTTGACAGTCTCTTCAGTGATGAAGAGCTTTTCTGCGATGTCACGATTCCGGTTTCCTCCGGCAATTTGCTGGAGAACTTCTACCTCGCGGCCAGTCAGGGGCTCGTCGCTGTAATGCTCAGCCAGGTGCGCAGCGATCTCCGGCGGGATTCGCTTTTTTCCCGCATGCACTTGGCGGATGACTTCTACGAGTTCCTTGGGTGGCATGCTTTTGAGCACATAAGCTCGCGCTCCGGCTTCGAGAGCGCGTTGAATTTCCACGTCGCCGGCAAACGTGGTCAAAATGATGACGCGGGCCTCAGGAAATTCGGAGCGAAGAGCAATCATTGCATCGATGCCGCTCATATCAGGCAGGCGGAGATCCATCAGAGTCACGTCCGGGATTTGTTCCCGAAAGCGTTGAATCGCATCACGGCCGTTGGATGCCGCGGCTACCAGTTGGAGATCCGGCTGGTTTCTTATGACGATGGCAAGGCCTTCGTGCAGAAGGGGATGGTCGTCCACGCACAATACACGAATTTTGCCAGCCTCACCCATCTACCCCGCTTGTCCCCTAACTTTCAGCTGGATGCCCGCCCGACAACCACTTAGACGCATCGCCAGTAGACTGCGATTCAAAAGGGACGCGCTCTCTACCTAGACGCCTTTGGTATAGAGCGGCAATCCCGAGAAAGGTCCAGCAACGCAGCCTGCCGGCATCGGGGTCCACCGTACAGAGTGCAATCACCGATCATTGACGTTGTGGGCTCACATTGTCAGAACGACGCGGAATTGCGCCTTGCCGCTCATCATGCGCGCGTAGGCCTCGGCCGCCTTTTCGAGCGGGTATGTTTCGATCATGGGACGCACCCCGGTCAGTTCGGCGAAGCGCAGCGTGTCCTCGGAGTCGGCTGGTGTTCCTGCCGCCCAGCCCTGAATAGTTTTGCTTCCGCTGATGAGCTGTATCGGCGTGACCTCAATCGGATCGAATGCCGCACCGATGACCACGAGCTTGCCGTTCGGGCCCAGACCGTCGATCAACTCGGACATCGCTTTTGAGCTTGGAGCTGTCGCCACGATTACCCGTGCTCCGCCGAGTTTTTGCAATTCCTGGACTGCGTTCATCGATTGGCTGTCGACGTAGACGCTCGCTCCCAGCTTCTTGGCCAGCTCCGCGTTTTCAGAACCGCGTCCGACCGCCGCCACCTTATAACCAAACTTGTTGGCGAATTGAATTCCAAGGTGTCCCAACCCACCGACACCCTGTACGGCAACGAGGTCGCCGGGAAGAGCACCGCTATGCCGCAGCGCATTGTAGGTAGTGATTCCGGCGCAGAGCAGGGGGGCTGCTTCGACGTCGCTTAGACTGTCCGGTATCGACACCAGTGCTTCTACGGGTGCCACCATGTACTGCTGGTATCCCCCGTCATAGTTGATGCCCGCAACTTTCAGGTTCCGGCAATTGCGAAAATCTCCGCGGCGGCATTCGCGACAGGTGTTGTCCTGGCCACCATGCCAGCCCACACCGACACGTTGTCCATTCTTCCATGCGGAAACGCCGGCACCCACTTCATCGATGATGCCCGCCACTTCATGTCCTGGCACTCGGGGATATTGAATTCCGGGCCAAGAGCCCTCTTTCGTGAGCTCATCACTGTGGCAAACGCCACAGGCCTTCACCTTGATGCGCACCTGTCCTGCACCCGGCTGAGGTATCTCGCGCTCGGCGATCTGGAAATCCGCTCCTGGTTTTGGAATCTGCGCGACCTTCATGGGTGCTACCGCTGGTTTCACTGCGACTCTGAGCGTTGCCATAGATCCTCCAATCAATTCTCTACCGTGGGTTGGCCAGCGACGGCGCGGGGTTCGACGTTCCATTCGAATACCATCTCTGGAGACACAGTTTCCAGATCTGCTTACCTTCGGGGGTAGTTCGTGAAAGTGAAGTCTCTCGCCGTTACAAGCGTATAGCAATGGTAACAAACTTTCTTTCCGAAGGAACGGTCGCTCCCGAAGAGATTGAACGTATCCGAGGCTGCGTCATACAAAAACTGGGCGTTTCCCCCACCCACTTGTGTCCGGAGTCTCTGGGAATCCCTTTTCGATAAACCAAACCGACTTTAGGTTGTCCGGCACCTCCACAAAATACGGAGACGGGGTGTTCTGCTTTTTGATCCATTCCATCTTTACGATCATGGAACCACCGGGAAAAGACTGATCACTGCCAGGGATGCCTTCCCTATACTTTTATCATCACAGAATTCCCCAAGATGGCCTCAACGCCATCCTCGGTCTGACTTACCGCGACATCCTCCCATGTGTCGCATCTCGTTCGCCCCGTTACCTCCTCAGAAAAGCAATCTGCCTAGTAGAAAGCGATGCTTTGCCAGGCAACACCAAGCCCGGGACGCCCACCCCCGCTATTGGCAGTAGGAACCGATTTCCGGTGTATACTCACTCCCTTCACCGCAGTGAGGACTCCGCTTGCGTACAGCTTCGTCGATCGCGACCGCATCGGCCACAACTCACCTCGCAGACCGCACACGCCGTCATGTCGCCCTACGTTTGCTTCCCTTTCTCTTTCTTCTTTATATCCTCAATTATCTCGACCGCACGAACGTCGCCTTTGCGGCGATCGGAATGTCCCGCGAATTAGGCTTTTCAGACCGTGTCTTCGGCTTGGGTGCCGGCATTTTTTTCATCAGCTATGTTGCTCTCCAGATCCCCGGCGCTGTGCTTGCGGAACGCTGGAGCGCTCGCCGGATGATCGCGCTCAGCCTGATCGGATGGGGTTCGCTGACCATCCTGACTTCGCTGGTGCGCACTCCCTCTCAACTCTACCTTGCGCGCTTTTTGCTCGGCGCCGCTGAGGGCGGCTTTTTCCCCGGCGTGGTCGTCTATCTCAGCCATTGGTTTCTTCATGAGGACCGCGCCAAAGCAACCAGCAACTTCATGGGCGCGATCCCGCTTTCTTCGGTCCTTGGATCGCCGCTCGCTGGTCTGATCCTCGACTATGAGTGGCTCGGTTGGAGCGGTTGGCGGTGGCTGTTTGTCATCGAGGGACTCCCGGTCGTTCTGTTGGGCATGATCGCTTATTTCTTTTTGACGGATTGGCCCAGGGACGCACACTGGCTTACGGCTGATCAGCGTCTTTGGATCGAACACCATCTCGAGGACCAGCCAATTGCGGCTACCTCGGACCGAGCGACCATCATTGACGCGCTCCGATCAGGTACGGTCCGGACTTTGGCTACCGGCCTCTTCTTTGCCTATATCCTGACCTACTCGTTTGTATTCTGGTTTCCTATGATTCTGAAGCGCCAGTCGGGGCTGTCCGATTTCCATGTGGGAGTGCTTGGTGCGCTTCCATTCGTCGCCTATTTCCTGGCGATGCAGGTTGGTGGATGGCACTCGGATAAGACCTCCGAAAGACGCTGGCACACTGCCATCCCACTCTTCCTTGCCGCCGCCGCCCTCCTCGCCGCCACTGCCCCAGTCCACTCCTTGGCTTACGTCATGATCGTATTCAGCCTGGTGGGAGTCGGCGCCTCCTATGTGTCGATAGCGTGGGTTATTCCAACCGAGATCTTGAGCCGTTCCATGGCGCCGACGGCCGTGGGATTGATTAACGCAACCGCGAGCATTGCGGGCTTCGCTGGCCCGTATGCTTTCGGGTTTCTGTACTCACGCACCGGGTCTTTTTCTGCGGGGCTGCTGATGATGGCGCTGGGATCACTGGTCGGAGGACTATTGATCCTGACCATCCAACCCGCTTCCCGCTGATTCGCTTGTTGTTGGGTTGCTTCACCCTCGCGTTCGCTGAGATCTTATGCTGTTGGTTTGTTTCAAGCGGTGCAGAGTTTGCTTAGAGGCACACACTTGCGCGGGAGTTGTGAGGCCGAATCAACTTTAGTCCCCATGCGATCCGACTTCAGGTAACGAACTCTTCGGGATTGATGGTGCTTGGCTGGACGCCTTCTCCCCGAGAGTTTCTCCCTGCGATTTATCAGAAAGAGTGTATCCTGATGCGATCCGGAGGCGCGGATGAGTGAACACTATCACGATGTTGGCGATCTCAGATTCCTGAAGGAGATGGGAAAACTTGCTGCCACGGAGTTCAATGCGTGGCTCGGGCTGGACAAGATTGTGGGGCGCGAAGGTGGAGCGATTCCAAGAAAATATCGCGAACTCATCGCATTAGGTGTTGCCTTCACCACCCAGTGTCCGTATTGCATTGAAGTGCACGTAAAGGCGGCGAAAGCTGCGGGAGCATCTCGGGAGGAGATTACCGAAAGCTCCTTGATTGCCGCCGCACTGCGAGCAGGGGGAGCAGCGACTCACGGCGCCATGGCTTTGAGATTCTACGAGCAGGCGCCCTGATAACCCTCTCCGGCAACGGCACCTTCTACCAGGCATCGGATGGCTTCCAACTGCAGGAACGATTAAAGATTTCCCAAGCACTTTGGGTGGAAGACGGAGAATCTCGCTCCTCGATCGCACTTGATATCTTTTCTGTACAGCTCCCGTACTTGGCTCACTCACCGTCAGAGGTTGTATGCGTTGGTCCTGATACTGACGCAGGCCATCGCGGGCAGCCTTAGTTCAACCATTGAACGGAGATAGGGTCGAGCACCACGAAGGAGCAGCCGCTGTATTGGTAACATCCGAGAATCGCACGCCATACGAAGCACACCTTCGCGCTCGTGCGTCGGCAAGCAGGTAGACCGAAGCCAATCTCGCTTGGATATCGACCCGATCGGCATGCGCTTGGGCTGCCGTTTCATAGACCGCGGCCGCATCGGGATAACGCTTCAGCCGTACGAAACAAGGCCAAGTTCGCGGCAGCCTTCAAGAACAGCAGACTTGATCCTTAAAACCCGGCCGAACCGAATTGGACGGGCGAACCCCACGGCCTACTCATCCGCGACAAGGCTCCCCTCGGTCATGGTTGGTGGAGGCGTGGTGTGCTCTTCCGACCAGTTGTAGTGGGCTCGATATTCGGCGGCATGCCTTGGGCAGAACCAGGCACCTTCCGGCGATTTCCAATCCGCTTCCTCTTGACAGCATCCGTTCCATGCGGGCGAGCCGGGAAAAGCACAGCTGAACTCGATCGCCCACCCGCCCTGCGTGGTGTCTCTATGAAAGATCTTCATGGCCTCGGGCTTGAGAAAGTGCCAGATGATCCACTTGACCGGCTGACCCCTGAAGTTCCTGATTTGCGCGTGGCATTTGTTCATTGCTTCGTTCTCCCGCTTATACTCCCCTGGGCTTTCCAAAGAACCCGCGAGCCGCTACCGAGTGACACGGGAAATATACGTTCACCGTGGCGCAGATGGCCACCGCTTGTACGGGGCTTTCTGGTTACTTTCGTCACGGCGGGTTCCGCATCACCCCGAGATCCAGCTCGGAACAGTGACCCTTTGGGCTGGGGTTCCGGCCAGGTGCGTCGCCTGGCGTATTGCGGCTGGTCCGGGGCCGAGCCTCGGCTAGTAATTTTGGGCACTTGCTCGGTCCGCTTTCTGCGACAGGGATGCTTCTCAGCTATGACATATTGAGGGTTTACTTTCAGTAAGTTGGCTTTGGACTGCGTTGCCCGTCACAATCTCGTAAACTCGGACTGGGCAGGCTCGTTTCCGCTTTCTCCTTGGGGGTCTTGCTTTTTTTTTGACCTCCTATGCTTCCGGTTCGAGGGTAGCCTGCCCTTCCTACAACGCACCCCAACCGCAGGCTTGTAGAATTGAAGGAGTTTCCAACCGCCGCACGAGGACCGGGCTGCACATCCATTGGCTGGACAGGAGAACAGTTGTGACCGCGCGCGCTTTGATGATTCTGGGAACCGCCTCCCACGTGGGCAAGAGCATGATTACGGCGGGATTGGGGCGGATCTTCGCCGATGAGGGCTTTCGGGTCGCTCCCTTCAAGGCCCAAAATATGTCACTCAACTCCACTGCCACGCCCGACGGTCGAGAGATTGCACGCGCGCAGGCACTGCAGGCGGAGGCCTGCCGAGTGGCAGCGAGCGTTGAAATGAATCCTATCCTACTCAAGCCGCGGTCTGACCGAGGCGCCCAAGTGGTTTTGCTCGGCAAGGTGTGGGGCCAGATCACCGCTTCCGACTATTATGCCCATCGTGTGCAGCAGCTTTTCCCTACCGTATGTCGGAGTTATCAGAAACTAGCGTCCGAATACGAGATCGTGTTGCTCGAGGGGGCTGGATCTCCGGCCGAAATTAACCTGCGAGGTCACGATATCGTAAACCTCCGCATGGCAAGGGCGGCCAAGGCGAGCTGCGTGCTGGTCGGAGACATTGACCGCGGTGGGGTCTTTGCCTCATTGCTAGGGACCTTGGAACTCCTCGAGCCCGACGAGCGAGAACTATTCAAGGGATTCCTGATTAACAAGTTCCGCGGTGATCGTAGTCTGTTGCAGCCAGGCGTGGAAATCATGGAGCGTCGCCTTGGCCTGCCCTGCGTCGGCGTGGTCCCCTATCTCCATGACCTCGATCTCGATGAGGAGGACGGCGTGGCTGTCGAACACCGCCGGGGAGTGCGGCGCGTTTGGGACCACTTAGCCGAGGACCGGTCGGCGCGTCGTCGCCTGCGCGTTGGTGTGATTGCCTTACCCCACATGTCCAATTTCACCGACTTCGACGTGCTGGCTGCGGAACCTTCGGTCGCCTTGGCTTTCCTCGAGCGCGCCGGCGATATCGCAGCGGCCGACGTGCTGATCTTGCCCGGAACCAAGCAGACTCTGGATGATTTGGATTGGCTCGCGAACAACAATTTTTTCCCCAGGATTCGGGAGCACTGTCTCAAGAATCGTCTGATCCTGGGCCTCTGCGGCGGCTTTCAGATGTTAGGCCTTCGGCTTTCGGATCCAAGCGGGGTTGAGAATAACGGTGTTCCGGTGGAGCACGACGGACTCGGATTGCTGTCGGTCCGTACAATTTTCTCGCAGGAGAAGACCACACGACGGATTGCAGCAGAGCTATACGACCCGTCGTTCGCTCGTGGAATGTGGCAGGCGACAAGCTTTCAAGGCTACGAAATCCACATGGGGGAAACGGAGCGGACGGCCGACGCTCGCCCTTTCGCCCGGCTCTCCACCACAAACGGCGTGCACCTGCTCGATGGCGCCATCAGTCCGAGTGGGCTTGTCTTGGGTACTTATGTCCATGGCCTGTTCGACAACGACCGGTTCCGCCATAGCTTTCTCGATTGGGCTCGCGCTTCCCTTGGGCTGGCGCCGGCGGAACACAAGGTGTGTGCCACCACGGAGCGCGATGCGCGCCTGAATCGCTGGGCGAATCACTTGCGAGGTTCCCTCCAGCTCGATTTGATCCGGAATTGGATATCTCCTGACACCATTCGGCTCAAAATGGCCACTTGATCCGCACGTTGGGGTCGAGGCCGCCGGTCCGACCGGCTCGTCGGCCGAGTCGGCCCGGGGAATTGCACCCCGAGCCGCTCACAGATCCGGACGTGACCCTCTCGAGTCATCCGGCTCGTGCCACCCAGAAAAGGCTGCCGCCTTTCATCAAGACAAGGAGTTCTTCCGGTTACCCGTTGACTCCTCGCGACGTGGGTGACCTGCTCCCTTCACTCCACGGACATTACTCCGCTTCTGCG
>JASHSL010000236.1 GCA_030040855.1 Terriglobales bacterium | reverse complement strand
ACTGAGTCCTGGACGGCTTCCGTCCATGGCCGCTTTTGCGCTGATCACGCATGGCCGGTTTTGAGGTGATCACTGAGGCTGGTAGTGAAAGGTGTCAGTCGCTGAAAACTTCAGGTCTAGGGTCGTTGAAATGATCGTATCTGGTGAGTTTGCAGTAACTGACAGCGAAGGGAGAATAAGCGGTTCTGGGGTTGGGTCTACACTACGCCGTTAATCGCGACTAATCCCAGGCGGCGCTACTCAGCACAGACTTCCTCGAAGCCGACTTGTGGCCCAGGATGACTTTCGGGTTGCGCGTCACCCGGGGCAATCGTCACGGCCTTCGGTAGGCCACATCTTTAAAGGTTTGGGATGGTAGTCGGCGGTCTACATGGGGTGGGTCGCTAGCAAGCCGCATTTCTCCAGTGCAGCGGCTATTGGCTGTGTAGAAGATACCCAGGTTCTAGCGGAAGCTTGCTGTCGATCTTCAACACATCGACGTTGCTGTTGATGGAGTAAACATTCACCAAGCCGATTGCAGTTGGATTAGACTGCAGCGTCTTTAGCACCTCGTCATCGGTCGATAGCACCAAGAATGTCACCTTGGTCTTATTCGCTACATGAATCAACTCCTTAAACTCGTTGGGCGTCAGTGACAAGAGTTTCTCGGCAACGACGCGCATCTCTGGCGAAGATGGGTCGGTGAGTACTACCGTCAGATCATTCCCGTCGAGCCATTTGTGGGTGGTCTTGATCATTTCTGTAAGATCGGCGGCTTTCATCACTTGGACCCGATTGCTTTTGCTGGTCACGACGGCAACATCGCGGGCAGCGGCGTTCTCGCAGCACAGGAGAATACAGGCGAACGCCAGGATAGCTCTTGGCAGGTTCCAGAGCACTCGGTTCTTCAATCCCATCATTGCCTGAAGCCTCGGACGGCGAGCCAATCCTCTAGGGTGGTGCCGTAATCAGCCTTCAGGCGCGCTCTGGTTTCCGTCGCATCCTGAGCATTCCCCGTCGCCGCCTCCAATTCCGCTAGCTTCGCCATGGAGAAGGGATCCTCAGGATCCTCCTGCAGGTCTTCGATGGCCGCACCGATTTTCGACTGCGCAGCCAGCAGTGCCCCCTTGGCTCCGTGGTATGCGCGCTCGACCACGTTGCTCCGTGTGGTCTCGACCATTTGCTCCAATCGCTCGACGGCGGCACGGGCCATTGCCAGATTTCCGTCTTCCGCCGCCAACCGGGCTCGCATGCGCAAGGAGTGCGCCAGTAGCCGGCTGCGGCCCTTCCCGGACATTGGCCCTGGCATCTGTAAAGCCGCTTCTGCATCGTCAAGATGTTGGAAGGCGTCGGCACGGGATTCTGCCAACAGAGCCAGGTCCTGATGGAGGGAGCTTCGGTAGGTGTTCAGTTGCAGCTTCGTCGCCTCCGCCAGCACTGCCGCCAGCGCCATCCGGGCTTGCCTTACATTCGCTTCGCGAGCATAGCTTATTGCGGATTGAATCTCACACTCGAGCTTGTCCTGTGGTGACAGCGCCATCGGAAGCGCTTTGGCGTATTCCTGGCGAGCACGGTCCTGCCTTCCGAGCAAGGCATAATCGTCGCCGAGACCGTTTTGCGAATGGTAAAACTTGGGGTCCAGTTTGAGCGCTTCCCGATACTCGGCCATCGAGTCCTCCAGCCGTCCTGCCTTCTGCAGAATTTCGCCCAGCGAATCGCGGGGGTTGGGATCGTTCGGTTCCATCTCGGCATAGCGCTTCAGGTAAGGAATCGCTTCGTCGTACTCATGCATGTAGGCGAGGTCATACGCCAAGGTATTCAAAGCTCCGCCGAAATTGGGGTCAATCTCCAGCGCGCGCTTTGTGAAACTCGCAGCTGCTTCGTAATCGCCCTGGGATTGCAGCCAAAGTCCAGCCTCGTAGCTCAATGCGGCATCGCGCGGATACATTGCCAGCAAATCGTTCATTGCTGCGATGGCCTCGAGAAAACGTCCCTCGTTTGTATATATCATCCACTTCACCAGAAGCTTTTCCCCGGGCGTCACCTTGTCGGAGGCAAGCCGTGCTTTCTCCGCCGCCTGCTTAACTTCCCGAGGATCAAGTCCCAACCACACGATGTATGCCCACGCCTGAGCAAAATTCGGATCTTTCGTGGTGGCCTCCCGCCACTTCACCAACGCCTGGTCCGTGTGATAGTCGTATCTAAGGTGTAACCCTTCATCGAACAACTCAGCGGCTTCTGGCGACCCTGTAGTCATGGGAAGCCGATCGGCATTGACCGCGAGGCTCGGCGCTGAAGGCGACGTCTGTCCGAGCGCACACATCGGGACAGAAGAGAACAGCACGTTGAGAACTATCGTTCCTAGCAAGATCGTGCGGCCGCCGAAAGGACAAGTGTGCAAGCCAAAGAGAATCCGCATGCTCCCACTGTAGGCACCGAGCAATTTCTCCTCAAATTACGGAGGTACTGGGCTCTAGGCGTTGAAAGCACTAACGTTTCGGGCTCATTTCTGTATGGCCGACGCGACTCGCCAAATCGTCGGCCGCTATCCCAAGAGCTGGGGCAAGTTATAATCGCCCAACGCCATGGCACTGACCTCTGGCACAAGACTCGGACCATACGAAATCCAATCCCCGCTGGGCGAGGGCGGGATGGGTGAGGTGTACCGCGCGCGCGACACCCGACTCGACCGCACGGTCGCCATTAAGATTCTTCCACTGTCGGTCTCCGGAGATCCCGACCGCCTTCTCCGCTTCCAGCAGGAAGCCCGCATCCTGAGCACGCTCAACCACCCCAATGTTCTCGCCATCTTTGATATCGGCGAGCAAGCGGGCTCGCAATACCTGGTTTCGGAATTTTTGGAAGGGCAGTCGCTGCGCGAGGTGCTGACGGCGGGACCGTTGGCGCAGCGCGCGGTGACGGCCTACGCGCTCGAGATCGCAAAGGGACTCGCGGCTGCGCACGAAAAAGGCGTGGTGCACCGCGACCTGAAGCCGGACAATATTTTCATCACCCGCGACGATCGGGTAAAGATCCTTGATTTTGGTCTAGCCAAGCAAGCGGGGGCGCCTGCTTCCGGGCAACAATCGCAGACCATGACGGTTGCCGCACCGACCACGCCGGGGACGGTGCTGGGCACGGTGGGATATATGTCGCCGGAACAAGTGCGCGGCGAGGCCGTCGACCACCGCTCCGACATTTTCAGTTTCGGCGCAGTGCTCTACGAGATGGTCTCGGGCAAGCGCGGATTTCAAGGTGAGTCGTCAGTCGAGACGATGAATGCCATCCTGAAAGAGGATGTGCCCGAGTTGACAACTTCCACCGGACAAGTGTCTCCCGGGCTCGATCGCATCATCCATCGTTGTGTGGAGAAAAAACCGCAGCGGCGATTCCAGTCGGCCAGCGACCTCGCGTTCGCGATTGAGGCACTG
>JASHSL010000235.1 GCA_030040855.1 Terriglobales bacterium | reverse complement strand
TTTTGCATGGGCTGGCCAGATTCTATCGAGGTTCCTCGCGTGAACCGAGGTTCCGAAAGTAACCTGCCAGACCACGACCTCGAGCGGGTTCGAAGCAAGTCGTTCATTCCCCGGCTCCACCCGCCTGACCCAGGGGAGAGAAACCCGTCACTAGCGTAAGTTCCGCATCGGCGCTTGCCCGGCCGGGCTCAGAGCTTGCCGGATCTCGATTCTCTTCTGGCAATCGTCTTAATGATCCCGAGCACCACCAAGCAGAACCAAAAGTCCACCACCATGCCCACGTCGATCTGGAAGGGCGCATGGCGGGCACGCAGCGGCAGATACTTTTCCACCAGGAAGTAGAGGGCGTTGCCTACCACCACGGCGGCTAGAGCCTGGAGGAAATTCACCGTAGACTTCGACATGGTTTAGCTGGCCGCACTCGTTTCCCTGGTACCATCCCTTGAGATGCTCGATTTAGCCACCTCCGTTCAGTACGTCAAAGGGATCGGCCCGCGCCTGGCTGAGATCCTAGCAGATAAAGGCATTCACACTGTGGATGACCTTCTCCATTACCTTCCCTTCCGCTACGAGGATCGTCTGAACCCACGCAGCATCCCGGAGTTACGTCCGGGAGAGATGGCCACGGTCATCGCGGAGGTACGGCGGGCCAGCTTCGTCCCGACCCGTCGACTGCCGATTTTCGAAATCACCGCCGGGCAGGGGCGGGCACGTCTGAAGTGTATTTGGTTCCACGCCGGTTATCTTCAGGATCGATTGAAGCCCGGCCAATGGCTAGCGCTCTACGGGAAAGTAGAGGAAGACTATCGCGGTGGGGCGCTGCGCATGGTCCAGCCTCAGTTTGAAATCCTGGAAGAATCATCTTCCGAGAAGGGCGCGGAGGATTTGCGCGAACGCAAGCTGGCCAGTTCGCTCGAGATCGGCCGCATCGTGCCGATCTACGAATCGGCTGGCCAAGGGCGCCTGACCTCTCGCTGGTTTCGCCGCATCATTCACGCGGCTCTCGAAAACCTCACGCCGGATCTGCCGGAGGCAATTCCGGCGGCCGTGCGCCAGCGCCGCAACCTGATTCCGCCGCGCGAGGCCTTCTCCAAGGTACACTGGCCGGAGCCCGGCCAGAGCCTGGCCGAGCTCGAATCCGCGCGCAGCCCGGCTCATCTGCGCCTCATTTTTGAAGAATTGTTCCTCATCGAACTCGGCTTAGAGCTCAAGCGGCGGGAGCACAAGGCGCAGCCCGGAATCGTCTTTGCGCTCGACGAACGCGTACGGTCGGCCCTCAAAAAAATCCTCCCGTTTCATCCCACGGCGGCGCAAAAGAAGGTGCTCAAGGAGATTGCGGCGGACATGGGAAGCCCCTCGCCCATGCGGCGCTTGCTGCAGGGCGACGTAGGCTCCGGCAAGACCATCGTGGCATTCGAGGCGGCTGTGGTCGCCATGGAAAACGGGTTCCAAGTGGCGCTGATGGCGCCCACCGAGATTTTGGCGCAGCAGCACTACTTTTGGGCGCGCCGCACGCTCGAACCTGCCGGCTACCGGATCGTGCTGCTGACCGGTTCGCTCGAAGAGGACCGCAAACGCGAAATTCGCCGTCACATTGCCCAAGGCAATGCGCAGTTGGTGATTGGAACCCATGCCCTGATCGAGCAAAGTGTCGAGTTTTTCGATCTGGGGTTAGTCATTGTGGACGAGCAGCACCGCTTCGGTGTGCTGCAGAGGTTCAAGTTGATGAAGAAATCGAGAGAACCGGGCAGCCCGGATGCGCCCCTTCGCGAACCAGACGTTTTGGTCATGACCGCGACTCCGATTCCCCGCACCCTCGCTCTGACCCTCTACGGTGACTTGGATCTCAGCATCATCGATGCGATGCCTCCCGGCCGCACCCCCATCGTGACCCGCCGGGTTCGAGACGAGCGCTCGGATCAGGTATGGGATTTTGTGCGCAAGCAGGTCGCGGCCGGACATCAAACCTACGTGGTGTATCCGGCGATTGAGGAAAACGAAGAGAATGACCTCAAAGCTGCCATGAAGATGTTCCAGGAACTGAGCCGGCGGGTTTTCCCCGACTTGCGGGTAGGCCTGTTGCATGGGCGGCTGGATGCTGAACAAAAAGAGCTGGCCATGGGACGATTCCAAAGAGGCGAGCTGGATATTCTGGTTTCAACCACGGTGATCGAAGTGGGCGTCGACGTGCCCAATGCCAACCTGATGGTGATTGAACACGCGGAGCGATTTGGGCTGGCCCAACTCCATCAGCTGCGCGGCCGGATCGGGCGGGGAGCGACAAAATCGTACTGTGTCCTCATGACCAGCGGAAAGGTTTCCGAGGAGGGTGAGCGCCGGCTCGATGCCATGGTAAAAATGAATGACGGCTTTCGCATCGCCGAACTCGATCTGGAATTGCGCGGCCCGGGCGAGTTTTTTGGGACCCGGCAAGCCGGACTGCCCAGCTTCCGGGTGGCCACGCTGATTCGCGACGCTCGGCTGCTCGAGGCGGCGAAGCAGGAGGCGGCAGCCGTTTTGGCGGGACCCAATGAGGAGATCTCGCAAGCGGAGATCGATCGGGCTTTGCGATACATGCGTGCCCGCTGGCAGAGAACCTATGGACTCGTCGAGGTCGCCTGAACCGATCCAGCTCGATCGAGAGTTGAGCTTCTGCCGGGCGCGTTGCACAATCCGCCAATCTGCCTTGCTCACGGCCGGTCTGGCATCGGGGTCGTTGCCTGCGGCTTGACCGGAAAGCGATTTGATCGGCAGCGCGACAGCAAAAATCGGAACGGCTTGCGCACTCAGAGCCCGAGTCATCTCCCTGCTCGATCCCCCTTGCTTAGGCGCACGTCTTCGATTTCCTTGGCATTTTGCTGTGTAGGTCTTGAGTCGGCGTGCCCATCCAGAAAACATGGCGCCCTCCCGGTTTTTTGGCTTCTCGCGGCCGCGGGTGGGATAATCGTCGGCAGTGCAGACCGAATCGAAAGTCGACTTGTATAAGAGCCTGCCTTCGGTCGACGAACTGCTGAGGAAAGAGCCTCTGGCCGCGCTGGCCGCCCAGCACGGCCAATTGCCAGTAACCGACGCCGTGCGCACCGTGCTTGGCTCGCTACGCAACCAGATTGCCGCTGGGCGGCTGGACGGGGAAAAGTTGGGGCTTGCCCTATCCGGCCTGGCGGAAGCCGTTGAAGGAGAGTTGCGCCGCGCTTCGCGTCTCTCTCTTACCAAGGTGATCAATGCCACCGGGGTGATTCTGCACACCAATCTCGGTCGAGCCCCGCTCGCGGCGGGAGCGCTGGAGCACATTCGCGAGATCGCGGAGGGTTACTCGAATCTGGAATTCGACCTTGCGGCCGGCGAGCGCGGCCGCCGCGATGTGCACGTGGACCGTCTGTTCCGCAAAGTGCTGGCTGCGGCCACCGCCTCCCGGTCGCCGCAGCCGGAGGAGGGCGACCGTCCTGGGATCTCCACCATCGTCGTGAATAACAATGCCGCCGCCGTCCTGCTCGCCCTGAATACCCTGGCGGAAGGCGCGGAGGTGATTGTCTCGCGCGGGGAACTGGTTGAGATCGGCGGATCCTTCCGCATTCCCGACGTCATGGCGAAGTCCAACGCCATTCTGCGGGAAGTCGGTACCACCAATCGCACCCGGATCGGGGATTATGAACGGGCCATCACGGATAAGACCCGCCTGTTGTTACGCGTCCATCGCTCGAACTTCGAGATCACCGGCTTTACCGAGCAGGTAGCGGTCGAAGAACTGGTGCGCCTGGCGCGGGAGCGTAAGATTCCGCTGCTCGAGGATCTGGGCAGCGGCGCGCTGCTCGAGGGGCAGGCTTCTCGGCTCGATCGGGAACCGGCGGTTCTCGACAGCCTGCGCTGCGGCGTGGACGTGGTCACCTACAGCGGCGATAAACTGCTGGGCGGTCCCCAGGCAGGCATCCTCAGCGGGCGCACCGAGCTGATCGCCCGCATGCGATCGAATTCCCTGTTTCGCGCGCTGCGCGTGGACAAGTTGACCTACGCAGCTTTGGAAGCCACCCTGTTGGCCTACGTGAGGGGGGACTACGAGCAGATTCCGGTGCTACGGCTGATGCGGCTTCCAAAACAAGAGATCGGCCGACGGGCGCAGGCGGTGGTGGAACGGATTGGCGCATCGCGTTTGTCGGTAGAGCGGATCGATGGCGAGTCGCTGATCGGAGGCGGAGCGGCTCCTTCGGCCGTGCTTCCCACCTGTCTTCTCGCTCTCCGTTCCGATCGACTGAGTGCCCGGGAAATCTCGGCTCGGCTGCTGGCTTTCGATCCGCCGATCATTGCCAGGGTCGAGGAAGGACGCGTTCTCCTCGACCTGCGAACCGTGTTCCCCGAGCAGGACCCTGCGCTGGCAGAAGCCCTTCGGCAGGTAGCGAATTCTGAACCCGAGCAGCGGGCGGGCTGAGATGGCTCCGGCCACGCCTCTGGGTTCGGCGATCCTTTGGTGGTCGAATCGATCTGTGGCGGCTTTCTACACCCTTGGCCATTCCACCCGTAGCTGGGAGGAGTTCGTTGAAGTTCTGGAGGCTCACAAGATTCAAACTCTGGCGGACATCCGCTCATTTCCCACCTCCCGGCGGTTGCCACACTTCAATCGGGAATCGATCGAAACTGGCTTAGCGAAAGTAGGCATCCACTATCTCTGGCTGAAGGGACTGGGTGGTCGCCGCCCAAGCATCCGCCAGGATTCGCCTCATCTGGCTCTGCGCAGCCCGAGTTTTCGCAATTATGCCGATTACATGCTGAGCGAAGAGTTCGAAAACGCCATGGGCCAACTCCTTCCGCTCGGCGAGCATTCGCGCACCGCATTGATGTGCGCGGAACGGGTGTATTTCCACTGCCACCGCATGCTGGTCGCGGACTGGCTCGTGGCACACGGCCACGAGGTTCTGCACCTGGACGGAACCGGAGCGGCCAAGCGGCATGCGCTGACGGCGGAAGCGCGATGGATCGACGGACAGGTGATCTACCGCGGAGACCGTTTGCTGTAGAAGAGCCGCCCCCCCTCGCGAGTTTCAAGTCTTTCGCCCCGCTGGGATGTGTTACCTTGAGGCATGATTGTTGGCAGCGGGATTGACATCGCGGAGGTGCCGCGGATTGCGCAGTCCATCGAACGTTTTGGGGATCGGTTCCTGCGCCGGGTCTTCACCGAAGGCGAGATCGGCTATTGCGATGGCAAGGCGAACCGGGCGCAGCACTACGCCGCCCGCTTTGCCGCCAAAGAGGCTGCCATGAAGGCGATTGGCACCGGCTGGAATCATGGTGTGCGCTGGCGCGACGCGGAAGTCTGCCGCATGGCGGGAGGCCGCCCGACCCTCATCCTTCGCCATAAGGCGGCAGAATTCGCCGCCCGGCTTGGCACCCGGCAAGTGGCCCTGTCTCTGTCCCATACAGAACAATACGCGATCGCCCAGGTCATTCTGGAGAGCTAAGCCGTTTCCGTCCACGCCCGACCGGCCATCTTACTTCTGTTAGACTGGCGCATTCTTGAGCCCACGACCCATGTCAGCGGCAAGCCCAACGATTCCTCGAACGCCAGCGACCACCGTCGCCGACGTCCCGGTGCGGACCTTGGTGGCGGGGGTGGCCACGACCAGTTTTGCCGCTCTGCTGATGGAACTGGCGCTGACCCGGCTGTTCTCGGTTGTGCTGTTCTATCATTTCGCCTTCCTCGCCATCTCCCTCGCCCTGCTCGGATTGGGCGCCGGCGGGGTTTTTGCCTATCTAGGAAAGAGGCGGTTGGCCAGGTGGGAGACTCGATCGCTGCTGAGGTGGCTGTCCCTCCTCAACGCCCTGAGCATACCTTTCGTCCTCGAGGTCATCCTCCATGTTCCGGTTGCGCTCGCATCGTCCTGGATGAATTTTCTCCGGCTGACGGCGATGTATCTGGCCTCAGCCGTGCCCTTCTTCCTGACCGGACTGGCGCTGGCGTTGGTCTTTGCGCGGGCATCGGCTCACATTTCCCGACTCTATGGGGCGGACCTGGTGGGCGGATCCCTGGCTTGCCTCGCCATCGTACCCTTGCTCAATTGGCTGGGCGGACCCAACACCATTCTGTTCTCTGCCCTGATGTCGGCTCTGGGGGCTGCCATCTGGGCCATGACTGCCTCCGCCAGGAAACTCGCTCTGGGTTTGGCGCTGGTTTTATCGCTGATCGCGGCGGGCAATCATTCCGGAAAACTCTTCGACATCGTCTATGCCAAAGGAAGATTTCGCGATCCGTCCTGGGTGGAATTTGCGCGCTGGAACGCGCTTTCTCGGGTGGAGGTCGATCGCCTGGGGGATGAAAAGGCCGTGGTGATCGATGGCGACGCTTCCACCTACATCATGAGCGCAGATCCCGAGGAGTGGGAGGATAGCGACTGGCAAAGAGACTTGATGTCGGCCCCCCCGGCTTTGGTCAATGTGTTGCGGCCCCGCGGGACCTACGCGATCATCGGCCCCGGAGGCGGTGTCGACGTGCTGCGCGCCGTGGCCAATGGCAGCCCCAGTGTAACCGGAATTGAAATCAACCCCCTCATCGCCAACACCGTGATGCGGGAGCGGTATGCCGATTATTCCTACCACCTCTATGACCGGCCGGAAGTCCATATTGAAATCGCCGACGGGCGATCGTTCCTGCGCAACACCAAACCGAGCTTCGATGTGATCGAGATGACCCTGGTGGACACCTGGGCTTCCACTGCGGCCGGGGCCTTTGCGCTCAGCGAGAACAGCTTGTATACGGTCGAGGCGTTTCGCACCTATTTCGATCATCTGACGCCATACGGCATCCTTGCCATCACGCGCTGGGAATTCCGCCAGCCGCGAGAAGCCTTGCGCGTGGTTTCGGTGGCGATCGAAGCGCTGCGGGAACTGGGAGTCAGAAGGCCGGCCGGACACTTCATGGTGATTGCCAATGGAGCTTTGACCGAGGACGGCATTCCGGTGGCGGTTCTTGCCAAAAAGACACCCTTTACCCCGGAAGAAGAGCAAACCGTTCAACAACACCTGCGAAACTACCCAAAGTTGACTGCCCTTTATCTGCCCTCCCAGCCCGAGGCCAACCCATTCACCACGCTGATCCGTTCGAGCGATGCGAACGCATTTGTCCGCAACTACCCCTTTAACGTGGCGCCGGTGAGGGACAATGCGCCCTTTTTCTTCTTTACCCTCAAACCTAGCCAGGTGCTCGCTCGCGGCAGTCCGAAACTGGGAATCGATTGGAAGGTGAACATCGGGGTTGTGGTCTTAGCGATGGTGCTTGCGATCTCACTGGCGGCGGTCTTGGCATTTCTCATCCTCCCTCTGGCCTTCGGAGGGATGCGTCGCTCGCAAGCGGCCACTCCTCTTCTCTATTTTGTGGCGGTGGGGCTGGGGTACATGTTGGTTGAGATCGCCTTGATCCAGCGATTTGTGCTTTTTCTCGGTCATCCCACCTACGCTCTGACCGTGGTGGTGTTCCTACTGTTGTTGTCGAGTGGACTGGGCAGCCTAGTCTCGCGCCGGTGGGCTCCCGGCGCGCCGACCGCACGGATTCCGCTGTTCCTGATCGCTCTGGCCCTGGTGCTTTATACGCGCTTGCTGACGCCAATCTTCAACCAGTTTGTGGGTTCGCCCATTCTGCTGAAACTGGGCATCAGCGCCGCCTTGCTGGTGCCCTTGGGATTCGCCATGGGAATGCCATTTCCCTCCGGCTTGCGAGCCCTCGCCGCGGAGCCGGCTTTGCTCGCCGGAACCAGGGAAGGAAGAGAGAACACTCTCGAATGGGCCTGGGCCATGAATGCAGGCTCCAGCGTTTTGGGATCGGTACTGGCCGTTTTCATTGCCATCCAGCTTGGACTCAACGCTACTTTGGCCTGTGGGGCGGCGGCTTATCTCTGCGCCCTCCTGCCATTGCGAACCTTGGGGAGCTTCGTCGACTGATCTCGAATCCCTCATCCCCCCTCTGCTATGATCGACAATTGCTCGACGTTCTCAACTATTGGTGGAGAATGCCAGCGCAGGCCCATAGGGAGAATCAGTGCCTAGCCAGAAACAGTTGAAGTGGTCTCAACTGAAGGTCGGGCTGACGGTGGTGTTGGGAAGCATCGTCCTGATGGTTCTGATTCTGCTGATGACGAGCACGGGTGGCATTCTTACCCCGAAGATCGAGCTTCGATCCTATTTTGATAACGCCAGCGGATTGCAGCCCGGGGCGGTGGTTCGACTGCAAGGTGTGGACATCGGGAGTGTCGCCAAGGTGCGCGTGGTCTCCGATCCCGCCCGGCAGTTGACGCCGGTCG
>JASHSL010000234.1 GCA_030040855.1 Terriglobales bacterium | reverse complement strand
TTTCCGAGAGCGGCTCCACTGCGTACATGATCTCCCCCGATCTCAATTCTGTCTTGGAGGTCTCGATTGAGGGCCAGGTTTCCTCGACCCTTCCGCTGATGGGAAACGCGGTTCCCCTTCTGGCCTCGCTCTCTCCGGATGCAAGTCTGCTCTTTGTCGGGGCGAACGATGGAATGGTGCACACCATTAACACTGCGAGCGGCGCCGATGTGGCGCAGGCTCAATTCCTGGTAGGGCTCTGTCAGAATCCCGCCGGCAGGCCGTACACCGGGATTACCTGCAATCCCGATTTGGTGGCGGTGAAGCCGTAAGGCGCTCTTTGGTCTCGGCTCGTCCCCCGAGCCTTCTGACGAGCAGAGTCGGCGCCGATGCCTAGGAACCGACCGCCTTCTTCGCCAGTTCCCGGCCCACGCTGTCGAGTACCCCATTGATGAACTGCACGGACTCCGGCGTGGAGAACTTACGGGCAATTTCAAGCGCCTCGTTGATCACCACGGCCCGCGGCGTGGCCGGGAAACCCAGTAACTCGGCCACGGCAGCGCGCAGGAGGTTGCGATCGACCGCCGCCATTCGGTCCATGCGCCAGTGCTCGGTGTGGGTCGCGATCAACTGATCAATTTCCGCACTGCGGTCGCTGGCCACCCGAAAGAGCTCCTCGGCGAACTCGCGCACCTCCCTTTCCAAGGAACGGTGCCCGTTCCAGAAGGTACGCCCGACCTGTTCCGGAGTTTGGCGGCCCATGTCAGCTTGGAACAACATCTGTAGAACAAGTTCGCGGGATTTACGGCGCGTACCCATGGCCGGCCTTGTCTCTCGTCGCGGATGCGTTCGGCCGATCGGCGAAAATCCGAGGACCTCGAGTCTAAGTTTACCGGAGAGACGCGCGAGGCTGTGCGGGAAATCATCCTCTGCGCCGGGAAGGATGGGACGCGTTAGTTTTTTTCCCCGCGACCAGCCGGGCCCGGCGGCGTTTCGCAGCGGAACGTGCCGGCACCGAGGCCAGGGCCTTCCCTTGGCCCGCGGGCAAAGATCCTCGAGCCGCGACAGCTTTGGTCAGATTTGCCATCTCAATGGCGGCGAGCGCTGCTTCGAAACCTTTGTTGCCCATCTTCAGACCGGCACGGTCGATGGCTTGTTCGAGGCTGTCGCAGGTGAGAACGCCGAATGCGTGCGGAACGCCGGTCTCCTGGGCCGCTTGCCCGATGCCGCGGGTAACTTCGTTGGCGATCACGTCATAATGAACCGTATCGCCGCGCAGCAGGCAGCCGAGACAGATGACGGCGTCATAGCGCCCGCTGGCGGCGAGGGCACGCGCAGCCGCGGGGATTTCGAAAGCGCCGGGGACGCGAACGATGCTGATGTTTTTCTTGTCCGCTCCCGCGCGGGAAAGAGCATCCTGCGCGCCGGATAACAACCGTTCCGTGATGAAGGCATTAAACCGGCTGACCACGATGGCAAAGTGCTTGCCCTGGGCCTGGAAGGTCCCTTGCTCGGCAACCAGCTCGTCGGCTGCCGCGCGCACGTCGACCCACAGCTTGCCCGGAAGCTCGACGGAAAAACCCGGGCTACGCCCGTTTGCCTTCCGGGTGTGTACCGCCAGCTTCATCCGCTCGGCGATATCGCGAATCACTTCAGGATTCGAAACCTCGATGGCAATCCGCAGCAAAACCGTGTCTCGGGTACCGGAGGAGGATTCAGTTTCCTTCGGGCGCAGCTCCCGGACCGTCAGCGCCCCTTCCGGTGCCAGGAGGATGGTGTCGCGAGCGTGGCGGGAAAAGTCGCACCCGATCGCACGGAAGAAGCTGGTCACGACCTGATAGTGCTCCGGCCGAAGAGGATACGAACCGAGATGGACCGATTTCAGCATGCCTCTATCCGGCATCCCTCCGGGCGGAGCGTAGAATCGACGCGTTGCTTCCTGCCCCCAAGGGACAGAGCGTGGCCAAAGCCCGCCTCCGTCGAACGATCGTAGCGGCATCATCGAGACCCGCGAGCTTACCTGCCTTTGAACTGGGGCGGGCGCTTTTCGAGAAATGCCCTGGTGCCTTCGTTTTTGTCCTCGCTTGCACAGATGACGCTGAACAAAGCCGCTTCGAGGTATAACCCTTGGGCCAGCGGCGTTTCCATCCCCCGGTTCACGGCTTCGAGGATGTACTGCACGGCGAGGGGGGAGTTGGCGATGATTTGGCGAGCGATCGCTTCGGCGCGGGGGATAAGTTCGGGGAAGGCAACCACTTCATTCACCAGCCCGATCCGGTAAGCCTCTTGCGCCGTGATCATTTCCCCCGACAGAAGCAACTGCAGGGCAATGCCCTTGCCTACGAGTCGCGGCAGCCGCTGGCTGCCACCGTATCCGGGAATGATGCCCAACTTGACCTCGGGCTGGCCGAGCTTGGCGTTTTCGCTGGCCAGTCGTAGGGTCGCAGCCATCGCCATTTCGCAGCCGCCACCGAGAGCGAATCCGTTAATGCAGGCGACGACCGGCTTGCCCAGATTTTCTATCAGGTTAAGCACACTCTGCCCGCGGAGGGTGTACTCTTTGGCGCTCACCGGATCTTGCCTCGCCAATTCCCCAATGTCCGCGCCGGCCACGAAGGCCTTCTCGCCGGCCCCGGTCAGCAAGACCACACGGATGCTCGGGTCATGCCGGATGGCATGAAAGGCAGCCCGTAACTCCTCCATGGTGGCCGTGTTGAGTGCGTTCAACACTTTCGGTCGGTTGATCGTGAGGTAGGCGATCGCGTTTTTCGTCTCGCAAAGAATATTCTCGAAAGTCATGCGTGTTTCCTGGTTAAGGCTCCCGGCCCTCTCTGGCACGTGGGGGGGACTGGGTACGACCGACCCTTCTCGGTCACGCTGTCAGAGCGCGGCGGGCGATCGGTCACTCCAAGCTTACAACCGGTTGGGCTTGGGGTGACTGGGGTCGGAATAATCATAGAAACCTTTGCCCGTCTTACGCCCATACCAGCCCGCCATCACTAAACGCTTGAGCAGAGGAGGAGAAGCAAACCGACTCTGTTTGAATTCGTCGTACATCACTTGCGTAATGTAATAGGTGGTCTCCAGGCCCACGAAATCGAGCAAGCTAAACGGTCCCATGGGATAGCCACAGCCAAGCTTCATGGCGTTATCGATATCTTCGATCGAGCCGACACCCTCTTCGTAGGCGCGGATGGCGTCGAGCAGATAGGGCACGAGCAGTCGATTCACGATGAAGCCGGTTTTGTCACTGGTACGGACAGGAACCTTGCCCAGCTTCTGGGCAAATGCATACGCGGCCTCATACACCGGCTCGGCCGTAGCAACCGTGCGCACCACTTCGACCAGCTTCATCAGCGGCACAGGATTGAAAAAGTGCAGGCCGATAAAGCGATCCGGGCGACGGGTGGCAGTCATGAGCTCGGTAATCGAGATCGAGGAAGTGTTCGAGGCAAAGATGGCCTCCCTCTTCACGATCGTGTCCAGCGAAGCGTAGATTTTTCGCTTCTCCGCGACGTTCTCGATGATGGCTTCGATGACGATGTCGCAGGAGGCCAGGTCTTGCGGGCTGGTGGTTCCTTTGAGCCGGGCGCGAATCGCCCCTGGGGCTTCCGCGAGCGAACCCTTCTCCGCCAACTTGGTGAGCGACTTCTCCATTCCGGCAAAGCCTTTGTCGAGAAACTTCTGCTCCAGCTCGAACACGGTCACATCGAATCCGGCGGTGGCAGCGACTTGGGCAATACCGGAGCCCATCAGGCCGCAACCGAGAACACCCACTTTGCTGATTTCCATCAGGCACCTGCCCTACCGCACTATGCTTTACACTTATCCGACTTTGCAACCCGGCAACTCATTCTCGACTTTCTCCTCTTTATTTAACCCCAGCTCGCCCGACCTTGACCGACTCGGCCCTCCCCGAACTTAGGATTGTGCGCGCCGCTTGCTGTCTCAGTGGACCACCCCCGTTCCTCGACCTGACCACCACGACGCCAACCACCCTGCAGCCCCCAGCCGGCTTCCCGGCCCTCCTCCGCAGCCCCATGTCCACCAGGTTCGGCATCGCTTCGCTGCAAGTCCTTGGAATTAGAACGCTTGCGAGCAGCGCGCAAGGACGTTTCAGTGTAACAGCGCGGGTTGCCAGCGGCAACCAAGGGGAGTAGAGAACTTCGCACGCGGGAAACAGTCGGGCTCGTCATCCGGGAAGGAAGGCGAGAATTCCCCGCGACCTCTCGAAGCTGGCCCGGTCGGAGGAAGGTGACTGCCGGGTTGCAGGATTTCTCCGGCCTATGCGACGGCCGTCTTGGCCAGCGCGGGGACTAAAGCGACCATGGCATTCGTTCCTTGCGCCATCGCCTGGTGCAATGCCTGCTCGGCACGATTGATGACTTCCGTCACGATGTCCACCGGATCGTATTCGGCTCGGATCACGGCTTGCGCCAGCCCGGCATTGAAGCGGAGGGCATCTTTCCTTTGAGCGACTTTGGCCTGCGCCTGCGCCGTCAGCCGCTGCAGCTTTTCTGCGGCGAGGAGGCCATCTTTTTCCCCGGTTTCGCCGAGAACAATCGCGATGGTTGTGGTCTCGTACCGGAACGCCAGATCATTCTGGCGGATGTTGGCGCTGAACAGCCGGCCGATTTCCTGCATCAGGGCTTCGACGCCGCTCTCGCCCAGTTCCTTAGTCAGCGACACCTTATCGCCAAACTGCATGAGCAACACTGTCATCGGCGTGCCCTGCTGCAGATTGCGCCGGGTTTCCGCCATCAGCAGGTCTAAGTACGAGGCTCTCGTCAACAAACCTGAGCGTTCATCGGTGACCGAGAGACTTTTGACCAAGCGGCGGAGACCGGCGTTGTTCACCGCAATGACGATCTGATCACAGATCGTCTTCAGCACCAGGAGTTCGTTCGAATTCCAGGCCAGGGGAGTGCTCTGGGTCAGAATGAGAACGCCCACAGGTTCGCTTCCGTCCACCAGGGACAAAGCCAACAAAGAGGCAACCCCTAGAGGAGCCAGCAGATCGCGCATCTCATGCAGTTCCGGCGCGAGCTGAACATTGCCGAAGCCCAGCGTGCCGCCCCGTTGGAGGGTGAAGTCATGAACCGCCACAATGAGCCTCTCGAGCGCGGCGCTTTCCGCCGGCACGGTTGCCTCACCACAGTATTCTTTGCTGCTGGTGGGACGCAGACCGGGTTTGCGCATCGCGACCACGCAACGGGTGGCCTTCCACTGCATACCGATTTCGCTGGCGGCCGTCGCCAACACGGTATCGGCATGGTTCTGCCGGTAGATCCTGCGGGTGATTTCGGCGACTCGGGCGAAGCTGCTGAGATCGGCCGCCGACTGTGAGGCGGGGCCGGCTGGCGCCGGCGATGGAGCGGCGACGGGTGTCGCAACCCTGGGAACGCCGTTTTCCGCGGGGCGCTCTGCACTCGGGTACTTGGGCACCAGTCCGGCGTTCAAGTAAAGTTGGTGCAAGGCATGATTGCGATCTTCTTCGTGGGGAAAGAGCTGCTGAATCCGTTGCAATCGCTCGACCGCTTTCGATCGCATTCCGTACTGCACAAGAATCTCGGCTTGTAACATTAAGTCCTGCAGGGCGGCATCGCCCAATAGGTTTTCACCGGAACGGACGGCAGCCGTCGCCGATCCCGACGCGCCCGCGAAACGCGAGGCGATGGCGTTGTAGCGGCGGTCGTCGATTTTGCCCTGTAACATTTGCAGCCGCTTATGATGTCCGTGCTCATAGGCATCCACTTCGGCGGCGCGATCCAAAAACTCCGCCGCTTTGTCATAGTTCCCCGAACTGCAATGCAGATCGAAAAGTTTCAGCAGGGTGTGGCAGTAGTCGGTTTCGCGATTGGCAGCGTTAAAGAGCTCGCACATGAATTCCAGCATGTCCGCCGAAGGGGGGTGGGTCACCATGATCTCTTGCATCATCGTCAGGAAGCCGCGCCGATCCCCCCGGCGCTGTTGGTGCGCGGCAAACTTGCGCGATAGCGCCACGGCAGCCTGCTCCTGCCCGGCATCGAGATAGAGTCCAATCAATTTGGCGATGTCGTGGGTGCGGGTAGGATGCTCTTTGAACAGCTGCCACATCACCGTCTCCGCATCACTCAGCCGATTGGCGCCCAACAGCGCCTGGGCGTAAGTCTGGCGCATTTCCTCCGGCGCCGCGCCAGCGTTGACTTGGGATTCCAGGGCTTGAATGGCCGCTTCCGCCTGCCCTTGTTCGAGCAGGCCCTTGCCGTAGGCCAAGGCGATCTGCGGGTCGGAAGGGTCTTCCGAGTAGGCCCGTTCGACCCATGGCGCAGCATTGCCACCGCTCACCTTGGTCAGCTCGGCCAGTCTGAGAAACGCGGCCGCGGCCGTCTTGCCATCGCCGAGTTCGGAGGACAATGCTCCCAGCCGAAGCAGGTTCTTTTCGCCCGCGTCCAAGCGCAGGATGCGCTGCAAAACCGGCAGCGACTCTTGTTTGTGACCTTGTTTGGTCAGTTCCTGGAAGGCCTGTTCGTAGGTCTCGATGGCCAGCTTGCGGTTGCTATTCTCGAGCAGTCCGCCAAAGCGGAGCTTTTGTTCCCAGGTTGGATCGGCAAAGCGAGCCAGCTTCTTGTAGGTCAGACTCGCTCGGGTGGCATCCCCGGCCTGCACCTGGCGCTCGAACATACCGCCCAAGAGCTTGACCGCTTGCGGAATCCGCTGCAGGGAGAGGCTAAGGTCGGCTGCCATCTGGGTGATGGTGTCGTTGGCCGGATCCGCAGTCAAGACCTGCAGGTACTCCTCGAGCGCCTCTGCCGTCTTGCCCTTCTGCAGAAGCTTCTCAGCACGGTCCACGCGCTTGGTAATTTCAACCCGGTCCAATAATTTATTGAAATCTGGCATGAAAGACGAGCAGGGTGGTCCCGTAGAAATTCTAGGGTTGGGTCATGCGAGCAGCAATGAAGTATGCCGCCCGAGGATTACGTTCGTCACCGCGCTCAGGATAAGTCTTTGCGGTTGAAGAGCTTTCTGGTATACGTGCCGAGATGGCGGAAGCCGACGAGATTTCCCGGGAACGAGGCCTCGACCATCAACTGAATGCTGGGCAGATCGCCATGGTGGCGGCGGGGGGGTCGATCGGCACTGGCTTGCTGCTGGGCTCGGCCGCAGCCCTCGAAGTCGCTGGCCCGGCAGTCATTTTGAGCTTCGTCTTAGCGGCGTTCGTGAACTGGACGGTGGCGATGGCCTTGGGCGAGCTCTCCAGCACTCACCCCGCCGCCGGCTCGTTCGGTATCTATGGCGATCTCTACTTGAACCCATGGGCCGGTTTCATCGCTCGGGCGGGCTATTGGGCAGCCATCGCCATTTCGATCGGCGCCGAGCTGGTGGCCTCGGCCACCTACATGCGATTTTGGTTTCCCAAGGTTCCCGCCCTCGCCTGGGTGGTGCTGTTTTCGTTTCTCCTGCTGCTCGTGAATCTTTGGAACGTGGGCCGCTTCGGCCGCTTTGAATTTTGGTTTGCCGGAATCAAAGTGGTTACGATTGCAGCCTTTGTGGTGCTTGGGGCCGGGCTGCTTCTTATCGGGCGCATCCCCGCACAGTACACGAGCCAGGGCGGCTTTTTTCCCCGCGGCGTGTGGGCCCCTTGGTTGGCCATGACCTTCTCCATCTACACCTTCGGTGGCATCGAGTTTGTCGCCGTAGCCTCGGGCGAAGCTCGCTCGGCGACCGAGGTCGCAAAAGCCGTACGCATCACCTTCACCCTGCTGACTGGGATTTATTTGGGCGCGATTGTGGTGCTCGCCGGAGTGATGCCCTGGACTCTGGCGGGAGTGTCGGAAAGTCCGTTTGTGACCGTGTTCCGATCGGTAAGAATGCCCGGGGCCGGCCAGGTAATGAATTTCGTGGTGCTGACCGCAGCACTCTCCGGGGCGAACGCCGCCCTCTACATCTCCTCCCGTATGCTGTTTTCCCTGGCGCGCGCGGGCTGGGCGCCGGCCGTCTTGGGGCGGCTGAACCCGGCCGGCTCGCCGAAACTCGCCCTGCTCGCTTCCTCCTACGGGATCGTCGCCGCCCTGCTGCTCGAAAAATGGGCACCCGCTCATGCCTTCGAGTACATCTTGCGAGGCGCGGTCTTCGGAATGATGCTCTCCTGGTTGGTATCGTTGGCGGCCCACATTTTATTTCGTCGTGGGCTGGGCCCCGACGGCATCTCCCAACTTCCGATGCGGTCTCCTCTCGGAAGTTCCGGATCGGCTCTGGGGCTGGTGCTCGTGACGGCCACGGTGCTCAAGGGCTGGTGGGATTCGCGGGTGAACCTGATGAGCGGAATCACCTTGTTGGTGGGGCTCACGCTGGCATATTTTCTGATCCGACCGCGTCGCCACCGCTGGCCCGTGGAAGGCCCCGATCGGGGTACGCCTGGTTCCTAATGGTTTCGCCGGGGACGGGCTCGCATACAATGAAGGCATGATCGACGAGCTGCTCCGCTATCGCTCTGAGTTCCCCATCCTCGAACGAACCACCTATCTGATCAGCAATTCTCTGGGGGCGATGCCACGCGGCGTCTACGACGCGATGAAAGGCTACGCGGACACCTGGGCCACGCGCGGAGTCCGGGCTTGGGAAGAACGGTGGTGGGGGCTTGCGGCGGAGGTGGGCAATGAGATTGGTGGGCTCATGAACGCCCCCAAAGATACGGTCTCCACTCACCAGAACGTGACCACGTGTCAGGCGATTGTGGCCTCCTGTTTTGAATTTTCCGGCAAACGGAACAAGATCGTCTATTGCGATATGAATTTTCCCTCCGTCATGTATTTCTGGGAGGCGCAACGTCCGCTGGGGGCGCAGGTTCGCATGGTGAAAACCGACGACGGGATGACCGAGCCCACCGAGGGCCTGCTCGATGCCATTGATGATCAGACGCTGCTGGTCCCCATTTCCCATGTGATCTTTCGGAGTGCCTATATTCAGGACGCCAAGGCGATCATCGAAAAGGCGCACAAGGTGGGAGCGCAGGTTGTGCTCGACATTTTCCAATCGCTGGGTACGGTGCCCGTCGATGTCGCGGCGCTCGGCGTCGACTTTGCCTGCGGAGGGGTTCTAAAGTGGCTGTGCGGCGGACCGGGAGTGGGCTACTTGTACGTCCGCCCCGATCTGGGGAAACGCCTGGAGCCCAGGTTCACCGGCTGGTTTGCCCATCAGAATTCGATGGCGTTTGAGACCGGGCCGATCCGTTACACCGAGCCACCCTACCGTTTTATGAATGGAACGACGCATGTGCCCGCGCTCGAAGCTGCGCGGCCCGGCCTCAGAATCATCGCGGCAGCCGGAATTCCACGCATTCGCGAGAAATCGAAGCGCCAAACGGCACGGTTGATCGAGCTCGCGGACCGACATGGCTGGCGGGTCAACTCGCCGCGCCATCCAGAGAAGCGGGGAGGCACGGTATCGATCGCCATGCCGGACTCGAAGGAGGTCTGCCGGGAGTTGCTGAAGCGGGAAATCCTCGTGGACTGGAGACCCAGCGCGGGAGTGCGATTCTCGCCTCATCTCTACACCAGGGACGAGGAGTTGGAGGTGGCCATTTCCGCCGTGGAGGAGATTCTGAAGGAGCGGACGGTGGCCACCAGGTAGCAACCCAGGCTTCTCCTAGGGCCAGACCGCACGACGAGCTCGACCATGAAATCGACGGGTAAGGGCGGTTACCTTGGGGCGGTTACCAATGTTCTCAACCGGCGTCTCACAGGCCGGCCTCCTCCTTTAAAATTGCCCCGTGGCGGATGCGGTGCGGATTGCGATCTTGGGGGAATTCGATGCGACTTCTCCGACCCTTCCCTGCGTCGATACGTCCTTGCAGCATGCCGCCGACAAACTGAAGTTTTGCCTCGAATCACAATGGGTTGCGACGCCTTCGCTCGTAGAATCCAACCCCACCAAGCTCGAAAGCTTCGACGGCATCTGGGCCGCCCCCGGGAGCCCCTACAAAAGCTTAGAAGGCATGCTGAAAGGAATTGAATTCGCGCGCCGCCGGGACTGGCCCTTTCTCGCCACCTGCGGCGGTTTTCAATACACCCTGATCGAGTGCGCGCGCAACGTGTTGGGCATCGCGGATGCCGATTCCGCCGAGAACAATTCCGCCTCCAAGAACATGGTTATTCATCCCGTTGCCTGCGCCGTGCCCGGTCGCAGCCAAGACGCCCCGCGGTTGTCCGGAGCGATCCCCGAGATTCGCTTACGCCCTGGATCGTATCTGCATTCTTTCTACGGACAGGACACCATCACCGAAGAATTCTTCTGCAATTTCGAGGTGAATCCCGAATATGCATGGACCGCCATGGAGGCCGGATTCCCGGTGGTTGCGCGCGGGCCCCAGGGTGAGATTCTTGCTATCGAGTCCCCCACCCACCGTTTTTTTGTCGCGACTTTGTTCCAGCCGCAACTCTCATCCAGGCCCAACCAACCGCATCCCCTCGTGATGGCGTTTGTGCAGGCGGCAGCGGACTGGGGTAAGAAAAAGCTGGATGACAACGTGCTCGAGTAGCTCCGCGATTGGCCTTACATCGAGCCGAGACGGAAGAGTCCTCCGCCGGTACGGCTCCTCGACACCACCGCCAGTATGGCCGAGGCCGATGGCAATCATCCAGCAACCCTGGTTCTGACGCCACCGACCTGCCGAGAACCCCACCCGGGATCTAAACGCCGGGCAAGCTGCGATCTTCCACGATCGGACCTAGTTACGCGTCTCGAGATTGATGGCGTCGACGCTGGCGCTGCCTTTGGCAGCCGGCGCCAGACGGCCTCTACGCGGAGAATCGAAGCATCGGGTAGGTAACCCGAGAGCGAGGTGGACAACGACTTTCGCGCCGAATAGACTTTTTGTCGCCGCACTTCCCGTATGCGATTGCTGACCTTTGAAGACCCCGCACGACGGCCGCGAATCGGCGCCATCACGGCCGATGATTCGATCGTTGACCTGAACTCCGCGTGCGCGCTCTACTTGCGCGACATCGAGCAGGAGAGCGCCTATGCCCGTCTCGCCGATGCGCTGGTTCCGCCCAACATGCTGGAGTTATTCGAGGGCGGCGAGACCAGTCTGGAGGCGGCTCGCAAAGCTCTTGCTCATGCCATCGAGGTGGGCCACAACGCCTCGGGCACAAGAGGAGACGCCCTTACTTACTCGCCCGCCGAGGTGAGGCTGAAGGCTCCGATCATTCCCCGAAAATTCTTCCACACGGCGGGAAATTTTCGCGAGCACCACGAGGAAGCGAGCAAGGCCGGGTTTTCCCATCCCGTGCTGCCCTGGATCATGTTCTTTCAGAATGTCGACGCGATCATCGGGCACGAGGATCCCGTCATCTATCCCGAACATCTCACCCAGGAGTTGGACTATGAGCTCGAGCTTGCGGTGGTTCTAAAGAAGAGCGGCAAGCATTTTGCTCCGGAAGAGGCGAACGACTATATCGGTGGATATCTCATCTTCAATGACATTACCGCGCGCGATATCCAGCGCCGTGAGATGAAATCCGGGGTCTTCAGCTTCTGCAAGGGTATCGATACGTTCTGTCCGCTGGGCCCGTGGATCGTTACCGCAGACGAGATTCCGGATCCGCACAACCTGGCCATGGAATTGCGGGTCAACGGGGAACCACGACAGCGTTCGCACTCGAGCAAAATGTCGGTGAAGATCCCCGAAATTCTCTCGCACTACTCGCCGATGGGATACAGCGCCGGCGACGTCGTCTCCACCGGCACGGTCTCCGGGGTTGCCGCGTTCAGCGGCGATCCCAAGGCCTGGTACTTGAAGCCGGGAGACGTCATGGAATGCGAAATTGAGCACATCGGCGTGTTGAGGAACCCGGTGATCTCCTGGATCGAAGCGTATGGTCACAAGCCGGCCGCGCTTACCCGGACCACAGCGTAGGTTTCGCGACTGGCAGTACAGGCGGCTGGGACAAGGAGTAAACTCTCTGCCCAGCGGTCTATGGAGTGCTCGGTAGCGAGCTCATCGATTCGACCTATACACCATGCCTGATTCCAAGATCTGGGTCAGCCAGCTGAATGCGCGGCGGGAGATCCGCTCGCCCTTCCCGAAAACCACGGTTCGCTTCTACGACACCACCCTGCGCGATGGTGAGCAGACAGTCGGGGTCGTGTTTTCCCCGCAACAGAAGCTGGAGATCGCGTGCAAACTCGACCAGCTGGGAGTGAGCCGGATCGAAGCCGGCTTTCCTCGCGTTTCCCCCGAAGACGCCGAAGCCATCGAACTCATCCGGACAGCCAATCTCAGCGCTGAGGTGTGGGGCTTCTCGCGGGCGGCGAGAGAGGATCTTAGAGAACTGTTGCGCTTGCAGCTGTGCGCTTCTGTCGTGGAAGCTCCGACCAGCGACCTGAAGTT
>JASHSL010000233.1 GCA_030040855.1 Terriglobales bacterium | reverse complement strand
TTGATTTCTGGCTCAAAAGGGCAAGCAAAACTTTGGCTGGTTGACCCCCTGGGGACGCTGGCACTTTGGGGTATCTACTTCGGATTACTGAGGTAACTTTTCCCGCTGTTATCTACCCCTACAATGAGACCACGCTATGTCTCCCCGCTCGAAGCTCTGGATGCTAGTCGTCGTATGCCTGGTATGCCTGCAGGTGGCAGCTTCGATAATGTTGCGGGGCTTCGCCTTGGTCGCGATCAGCGACTTGACCCAGCTTGCCCTCTTGTTTTCCGGTGTTTGGGCCATGTGGCCGCGAGTCCAGACCAGCCTTGGGCGTGCCCGGATCTTCTGGATGCTCATGATGTTGGGGGTGGTCCTCTGGCTGATCTATCAGGGCTCTTGGTGTTATTTCGAAGTGCTTCTGCGGCGCGAGGTGCCGAACTTATTTGCCCCGGATGCTCTGCTTTTTCTGCATCTGGTTCCCATGATCGGCGCCCTGGCCATGCAGCCCGATGTCGCACAGGACCAACGCAAAAGCCGGGTCGGCTCGCTGGATTTCTTGATGCTGTTGATCTGGTGGCTCTACCTGTATTTGATTTGCCTGCTGCCGTGGTTCTATGTCCACCCTGACCCGGTCATTTACCAACACAATCTCAACGTTGTGTATTTGGTCGAGAAGCTGGCCCTGCTTGCCGGTTTGATCCAACTTTGGAGCCGCAGCTCCGGCTATTGGAGCCGGGTATACGCCCATTGGCTGGGTTGTACGGCAGCCTATGGATTGAGTTCCTATCTGGCCAACTGGGCCATCGAAAGAGGAGTTTACTTTACCGGCAGCATGTACGACATCCCCCTGGCAGCCTCGATGGCTTGGCTGACTTGGATTGGTTTGCGATCCGTGCCCCCGGCGCATGAACCAGCACCCATGCGTTCGGGTGAAGGCTATGGCGTGTGGGTGGCACGCCTGGGCATGCTGGCGGTGCTTTCTCTGCCTTTGTTTGCGGTCTGGTCGGTGTTCGGCGGTGCCACTCCCCAACCGGTCCGCACCTTTCGCCTGGTGGTGACGCTCGCCACCACGCTGGTGTTGGGCGTGCTGGTGTTTTGGAAACAGCACATGCTCGACCGCGAACTCCTCCGCTTGCTGCAAGCTTCTCAGGAAGCCTTTCAAGACCTCCAGCGCCTGCAAGCACAGCTGGTGCAGGCGGAAAAACTGGCTGCCTTGGGCCAACTCGTGGGAGGAGCAGCCCACGAATTGAATAACCCCTTGACCGCGATGTTGGGCTACTCGGAACTGCTGGCCGCGACCGTACTCAGCAGCGAGCAGCGCTCCTGGCTGCAGAAGATCGAGCAGCAGATCCGCCGAACTCGAAGCTTGGTTTCAAGCTTGCTGAGTTTCGCCATGCAGGCCCCGGGAGAAAAGGCTCCGCTTGATATCAATGCTTTAGTACAAACTGCGGTCAAGCTGTACCCACCGCAACTCCATGGGGCTGCGATCGAAGTACGCACCACTTTGGCTAGCAACTTGCCCCGCGTCCTGGCGGATTCCAACCAACTCCTGCAAGTGTGCCTGCATATCACCAACAACGCGCTTCACGCCATGGCGGAAAACGGTGGCGTGCTCGACGTGAGCACGCGCGCCAAAGACGATGCCATCGTCATCGAGTTTTCTGACCGTGGCCCTGGGGTCAAGGATCCCAAACGCGTCTTCGACCCCTTCTACACCACCCGCCCCGTAGGCCAGGGTGCCGGTCTCGGCCTCAGCGTCTGCTATGGCATTATTCAGGAACACAAAGGACGGATCGTCTGTGAAAACCGGCCCCAGGGGGGAGCGACATTCCGCATCGAGTTGCCCGCCCTCGAACCCCAAACCTCTCCACTCTCGCCACAGCCCGAACGAAAGCCGGCGGCGGCGCAGTAGAGCCACGCTGCCCCTGGCGCGAATCAACTGCCCGTCATCGCAGTTCTCCGCGGAACCGCGTTTCAGGATGCCTCGAGCTCGAGCGTACGCTTCAGCTGGCCACAGGCGGCGAATATGTCCCGTCCACGCGGTCGACGAATAAAGGTCGGCACGCCGGCATCGATGAGAATCCTCTGAAAGGCAAGAACCCGCGCTTCTGCCGGAGTTTCGAGTGCGATCCCTGGTCCGGGGTTAAGTGCGATCAGGTTGACCTTGGAACGGGTGCCGCGGATCAGCTCGACCAATTCCCGCGCGTGGCCAGCAGAATCGTTGCGCTGGTCGAACAGCACATACTCGAACGTGAGCCGCTCCCGGTTCCGCAGCGGGAACTCACGCGCCGCCCTCATCAAGGCTGCCAGGTTCCATTTGCGATTGATGGGCATGAGCTGGCTGCGTAATCGATCGTTCGGGGCGTTGAGCGAGATTGCCAGCTTGGGACGCACGGTTTCTCTGCCCAAATCGTAGATCCGGGGGACGACTCCAGCCGTCGAAACCGTCATGCGCGACTCCGCCAACCCTACTCCTTCGACCAGCAAGCGCACCGCCCTTAAGAAATTCTCGTAGTTTAAGAACGGTTCTCCCATGCCCATAAAGACGAGATTGACGCGATCGCGAGGAAGCGAGACTTGCCGTTCCTCAAAGACCACGGCAATCTGGCCGACAATCTCTCCCGCCGTCAGATTCCGCTTGATGCCGAGCAGGGCAGTCAAACAGAATTGACAGTCGAGGGCGCACCCTACCTGGCTGGAAACGCAGATGGTGGCTCTGTTCTTCTGCTTCCTTGCCTCGGTCTCCAGCTCCCTTCCCGCCTCGCTGCCGTCCCCGGCTTCGCCACCGTCTCCTCGCGGCATCCAAACCGTTTCTACGCTCTGGCCGTCGGCCAACCCAATCAAGTAGCGCAGGGTTCCGTCGCGGGAGCGAAACTGGCTTTCAATCCTTGGCCGCCCTACCGAGAACCCCTGGGCGATGAGCTGGCTGCGAAAACCCTGCGGCAGACTCGAGATCTCTTGCGGAGAGTTCACCTTCTGGCGATAGATCGCCTTGAACAGCTGCCGGCCACGGTAGGCGGGTTGGCCGGCCTCCTGGGCTACACGTGTAAGTTCCTGCAGTGAAAGGCCCAAAAGCGCTGTTGTCGGTGCTTCTGCCATAGCTCAGAGCGCTCGCCGATGCAGGGTTGATTCTAGACGAAGCGGCAAGAGACCGAAAAGCGAGCCGAATCGCCTAACCCACGCTGCTTTCGCACTAATCGATTGATGGGCAAGGACTAACGATCTTCACCCAAGCACCTCACGATGTGTAACAATGGAAGCAATGGCGGGCTTGGGGCGAATCGCAGCTCGGTAGGTTGAGAAGATGGTCGAAGAAATCCGCAATGTGCGGCGTCAAGTGTTGCCCAATGGGCTGACGGTCATTACCGAACAGATGCAGCACATTCGTTCGGTTTCGATTGGCATTTGGATCAAGACGGGGTCTAGAAACGAGGATGCGCAGTGGAATGGGATCTCCCACTTCATTGAGCACATGGTGTTCAAGGGCACGAAGCACCGCTCGGCTGAAGAAATCGCCCGCCAAGTGGATTCTATCGGCGGGAACATGGATGCCTTCACTGCCAAGGAATGCATCTGCTTCAATGTCAAAGTGCTTGATGAGCACCTCCCCATCGCCATGGACGTGCTGAGCGATTTGGTGCTCAACCCGGTGTTCGACAGCCAGGACATCACTCGCGAACGCAGCGTCATCCTCGAAGAGATCAAAATGGACGAGGACAGTCCGGATTATCTGGTGCACGAAATCTTCACGCAAAACTTTTGGAAAGATCATCCGCTGGGCAAGCCAATTCTCGGCACCAAGGATACCGTCAAGAAGTTCGAACGCGATCCGGTGTTCAGTTTCTTCCGCGAGCGGTTCGCACCGGGAAATCTGATCATTAGCGCGGCGGGAAATTTAAAGCATGCCGGCTTCGTGGAACTGGCGAACAAGCATTTTGAGCACATGCCGTCGGCGAGGAACGGGTTTCATAGTCCGCAACCCACGATTGTGCCGCGCATCGTCATGCGTAACAAGAAGGCGCTCGAACAGGTACAAATTTGTGCGGGCGTCCCTTCTCACCCCATTGCTCATGAGAGTCGCCATGCCTCCTACATCCTGAACACCCTGCTCGGTGGCGGCATGAGCTCGCGACTGTTCCAAAATATTCGCGAGCGACAGGGACTGGCCTATGCCATCTACAGCGATCTGAGTCCCTATCGAGACACGGGATGTCTTTCCGTCTACGCCGGCACATCGCGAGAGTCGGCCGGCAAGGTGGTGCAATCGATTGTTTCTGAGTTTCGCAAGCTGAAAGCAGAACCGGTTCCCGAGGAGGAGCTGCGGCGATCGAAGGACCAACTCAAAGGCAGCCTGATGCTATCGCTGGAATCATCGACCGCCCGCATGTCGAACCTGGCCCGGCAGGAGATGTACTTCGATCGTTTTTACGGCATGGACGAACTACTGGATAAGATTGAGAGCGTGAGCAGCGCCGACCTGCAGCAACTGGCCAACCAGTTTTTTCACACCGAATCCGTCGCGGTCACGGTGCTCGGGAACCTCAACGGCCTGAAACTCAGCCGTGAACAGCTCGCCTGCTGAAAATCTCAGGCTGTGTCCCGAGCCGGTCCGCCTGTCCCGAGGGAAGGACTTGAAGGTAACCTGGTGCGGGGTCGAGGAAACCTTCTGGTCGAGCGAACGCGATTCGATGAGCGTGCCCTCGAGAAGGTAGTAAGCCTCATCCTGCGGCGTCTTTCCCGGCCCGCGCGCCACCTGACCTTTGAATTCAAACCAGACGCCGTGTACCACTTGGGTGACAAAACTAAGCTGTGTCCCTTCGAGTTTCCCTTCCTTGAAAAACTGATTGAGGAAGACCCCGCGATCGCTTTCTTGATCTCCATAACGGGAAACAAAACCGGTCACGCGCCCGGCATCTTCGACCGTGATTTGAATAAACTCCCCGTCGTGGAGAAACATGTACATCCCCGAGTAGTCTTCGGATTGGCTCGCGGAGGAGGGATTGGTTTGGGGGATGAGCTGCGCGCTGCCCAAAAGGACGAAAGCGGCCAAGATCCCCACTTGCCTCATTGCGTTATTAGAACATGGAAGTATTCCGTGAGAAAACGTGAGGAATTGGGGAAGTGGCTAACTGCAGTTATAATCGACGGGAGCCGGCGAGTGCGAACGCGAGAATGAAACCCGGGTTGCCAGCGAAAGACTCCGCCCTGAGCCCGCCCCAGGGCGCCGCTGTCCACCTTCAATTGCTGGTCACTCTCGATCCTTGGTACCGCGGTTTGCTGCGCAATGTTTGTGACCTGTTCTCGGCAGAGGCGCCGCCCGCTCCCTGGTCCTCTGCCAGTGCCCCTTGGGGGCAGGACGTCTTCGTAGGGTCGGGCTTGCCCTGGCGCAGGTTCGCCGAATCCGCAATTCTTCACGGCGTCTTAGTCCTGGGCCTCTGGGTGGTTGCACGGTTGGGACCGCAAAGGCCGTACTGGAAGGCGCCGGTTGCTTTTTCCAGTACGGATGTCATCCGCTACGAATTGGTGGACTATCTGCCCGCCTTGGACAGCGGCGGGCAGAGCAGCGCCGAGGCGGAGAAAGGGGCGCCAGCTCACGCGGCTCAGCCCATCACGTCGGTTCCGGCGGACTCCGAGAGCCGTCGCCAGACCATCGTAAGTCCGCCAAAGCTGGAATTGAACCAAGACACGCCCCTGCCGAATATGGTCGTCTGGGCAGAGGCGCGGATTCCGGCGGCAGCCACCGCAGTCGAGCTATCGGACGTGAGAGTGCCCGGGTTGCCAGCATCGGTCGTTGCTCCTCCGCCTGAAGTCGTCCGCGGCCAAATCGAGTCGCCGCCCGTCCTGTCTCAAGCGGTCATTGCACCCGCGCCAGACATCCTCGCGACCATGCGGAGAAACGATGCCCCTACCCCGCAACCGGCAATCGTCGGACCGCCTCCGGGGATCGAGGTGGCATCGCTCGACCAGTGGCAGGGCGCCACGATCGGTCCTGCCCGGGTAGTCTCCCCAGCACCTCAGCTACCGGTCGATGAACAACACGCTCTCAAAATCATGGCCCGAACCTCTCTCTCGAATTCGGCGGTCAGCGTCGTACCGCCCTCCCCGCAGGAGGAGAGCACAACGATCCCCACCGAGCGCGGAAGATTGATCGCGCTCAATGTTCACCCTGCGCCGCCATCTGCACTGATCGAGGTGCCGAGCGGCAATCGTCGAGGCGCCTTTGCCGCCAGCCCGGCAGGCGAGGCCGATGCCACCAGCACGCCTGAGATTCCGGCGAGCCGGGCTCGGACAACCGTGCCGCCCACGAAGGCCCCGGGCAGCGCAACCGACCAGCGTATCCCCGGTGTTCCGCCCGGACTGTTCGTTGGCCCCTCCAGCAGGACCGAGCTGGGTGCAAAGCCGAACCTCGAGGTGGAGCGAGCAGACCCGGCAAAAGGGTCCCTCGATGCGGAATTCATTGCCAAGGCGTCGGCTCCCCGTGTGGCGGCGGCACAAATCTCCGCGGATCAACAGAGTGAACTCGAGCGGCAGGTCTTTGGCGGGCGGAGATCGTATAGCATGACGCTGAACCTGCCCAATCTGAACTCCGCCGGCGGCAGTTGGGTCATGCACTTTTCCGAACTGCAGGAGGGCGAGAAGGGCGATCTCGTCGCTCCCCAGGCCTTGCGGGCGGTGGCCCCCGGGTATCCCCTCGAACTGATGCGCGAGAACGTCGCAGGAACGGTAACCCTCTCCGCGGTGATTTCGAGCGATGGAAATGTTGGCGAGGTCACGGTTCTGAGTGGAAGCAATGATCGTCTCAACGAGTATGCCCGCAACGCGCTGCTGGGATGGCGCTTCATGCCGGCCCTGCGGAACGGAAAGCCAGTGGCGCTCCTGGCGGTGGTCAGAATTCCCTTCAAGCCGAGAGTGAAAACGAGCTTCTGAAGTTCTGGGCCCCTTCGCATCAGACCGCCTTCTACCCGGGCGCAGGATGAAGGCAGGGGTGAAGGTCGCTCACTGCGCGAGACCCGCCAATGCCAGGAGGGTGAGCAAGATTCTCTTAAGCCCGAGTTCACGTCCGCTGCCATCAAACCACTCCTGCAGAGTGTGAGCTCCGCCGCCTGCGCCGCCTCCGCCGATGGCGATGGCCTCCCGACCTAACGACAAGGGAATATTCGCGTCCGTAGAAGCCCGCTGGATGCGCGCCGGGTTGCCCAGGTAGGCATCGACCGCCCGAATTACGTTCATCAGACGCGTGCTCGGTTCTAGCTCGCCCGCCGGGCGATTGCCGATCGCAACCAGTTCATGGCTGAGGCTGGAAGAACGACGTTGGCCCGGATTTCGTCGCTCCGCATCCCCTGCTTCCTCTTCCATTGCCGATTCCAGAGCCCGGCGCAGCGCAGCTTCCAACCGCTCCATCTCGGCCATCGAAGTAGAGCGGATGTCGACCCGCATACTGGCTGATTCGGGAATGGAGTTTACCGACGTACCGCCGCGAATCACGCCCACGTTGAAGGTGCTTTTCGGAGTGGACGGGAGCGGGGTCTGGACGAAGCGGTGGAGAGTGCGCGCCAGCACCAGGATCGGATTGGGAGCACCAAAATCGCTCCAGGAATGGCCGCCCGGGCCGCGCGCAATCACTTCGAATCGCCGGCTGCCTAAGGCTTCGGCCACGATCGTGTCCGAGCCCGCGCCGTCCAGAACGACGCTGTAGCGAATCGAATCCTTCCACCACGGGACAGCGAAAATGTGGCGCATCCCGCGCAGATTGCCTTCCCCCTCTTCCCCCACATTCCCAATGAACAGGATCGAGCTGCTGGGGAAGATCTTGTACGCCCGGAGGACGGCCGCGATGGCTAATAGGGCGGTGACTCCGGCCCCATTGTCGGAAACCCCGGGCCCATACAGACGGTTGCCCGCACGGCGAACGTTCAGCGAAGTGCCTGCTGGAAAGACCGTATCCAGGTGGGCGCTCAAGGCGACGAATTGTCGGGGGGTGGCGCCGCGCAGAATGCCGAATACGTTGCCCACTTCATCGATGTGCGTTTCTTCCAGATGCAGCTCCTGAAAACGCTCCTTCAGCCAAATGGCGCGGGCAGATTCCCCAAAGGGAGGAGCCGGTATGCGCGATAGTTCCAGCTGCCAATCGGCCAATTGCGCCTCGCGAAGACTGAACCAGGCACAAGCGGAGCGGACCTCGCCGCGTTCGGCCAGATGGGCGATTTCCTCCTGTATCGGGGAGCATGCAGCCGGAGGGTCTGGGCGTGGGCTGGACGACATGGACTATGGGTCATCTTACAACGTTCTGTCAGAAGGCCGGAAATTTCGGCGGCATAGGGCGCGGGCAAGGAGCGACTTTGCGGCAACCCTGCCGTCCTGTGGGGGCAACGGTTTGGGTCTTCTCCTTCTCCGGGCTCCCGCGGGTATCGGGGGGTAGAGGAGCCAGCTTTCCGGTTCGACTTCAGGTACACTATTGCTATGAGACGCAGTCCGGTTAGGCTGCTGCTGGTACTGGTGGTTGTGTTCTATGGTCTGGGCAAGCCGTTCGCCTTTGCTGACGAGGGCCCTCTCGATACCTCGCAGCCCCAGGGCGTCACCCCGGAAGAGATCGTTCAGCGCTTCGCGGCCAAAGAGAAGGAATTCAAGCAGGCACTCGATCAGTATAGTTATCACGAGTGGGCGAAGATGCAAACCCTCGACGGAGACACGGTGGACGGTGAATTCCAAGAGGCCTTCGACGTAACCTTCGATGACCGGGGACACCGGGTGAAAAACGTCGTGTTTGCGCCCTTACCAACCCTGACGCGCATCAGCATGAGCCGCGAGGATTACGATGACCTGGAAAATGGCTTCCCCATGGTCCTGACCAGCGATGACATCAACCAGTACAACGTATTGTATGTGGGTCAGCAGCAGGAAGACGAACTGCACTGCTATGTGTTCGACGTGGCGCCCAAGCAGATTGAAAAAAACAAGCGCTACTTCCAGGGACGCATCTGGGTCGACGATCGTGACTTTCAGATCGTGAAGACCTATGGGCAAATGGTTCCCGAAACCCGGGCCAAGAAGGGCAAAGTGGGGGAGAACGAGAATCTATTTCCCAAATTTACCACCTGGCGGGAGCAAGTCGACGGCAAGTACTGGTTCCCTACCTACACCCGAGCCGATGACACCCTGCATTTCGCCATGCAGGACGTCAAGATTCGTATGGTCGTGAAGTACACCAATTATAAGCGGTTCGGATCGAACGTGACGATCACGTACCAAGGGAAAGAAATTCCCAAAGGCGCAGCGGACAAGCCGCCATCCACCCCTCCCCAGTAGGGTTCGCACGAGCGAAGCCAACGGAGCGGGCGCAGGTGCGGGGTGCTTTTGGTTTTGAGAAAGCCTAGATCGATCGACCTCCGCAGCTACGCAACCACCAGAAATAAGCCCCTGGACCACCGTGGAGCGGTTCGAACCCAATCAGTCTCGTAAAAGCCCAGCCCAAGCTTCCCTGACGTTCGCGGTGATCGCCGAAATCGTTCGAATTGGCGCTCATCGGGCTGGCAGTCGAGGGCAACAAGATAGTGTCGGCGTCAGGCGGCCGAGGCCGCAACGCAGTTCGGCCCGGTTCTAAAGTGAGCTCTGTCAGGCCGGTTCCGACTTCTGGGCCGACAGGCGTCCAGGGCTTTCTCCTGTGGCAGTCCTACGTGACGTCCCCGCGCACGCCCGGCGACCCAAGTTCGTCGAGTTCAAAAGAAATCGCTGGTCCGCGAGCCGCTGTATGGACTGCAGGGCAAACCCGAAGATGCCTGAGCAGCCCGGCCGATGTTGCGGCGGGAGCTGCATCTCGGGGATCTATGCTACGACCTGAAGCAGTGGCTTCTATCTCCCGCCTCGCGGAGCGACAAGTACCTGCAGCTTGCGCCAGCACGGGCAGCAGATCATTCGATACGGAGGGCCACCATGGGTTCGATGCTGGCGGCACGCTGCGCGGGCACGACAGCCGCGAGGAAGGCAGCAAAACCAAGGATAGCGCTGGTGGCGGCGAGGACGGCCGGATCCCAGGGCTCGACACCGTATAACTGGGCGGCCATCAAGTGCCCGGCGAGGATGGCGGCGGGCATGCCGATGATCAGACCGATGCCGGCCTGAAGGAATGCGCCGCCGAGGACCATCTGCAGAATGCCGCCTCGGTCGGCGCCAAGCGCCATGCGGATGCCGATCTCACTGGTGCGCTGTGCGACCGAGTAAGCAGTGACGCCATAGAGGCCAATGGCGGCCAAGACGAGCGCAAGCAATCCGAAGATGGAAGTGAGCTGGACGAGCAGCTCCTGCTGCGAGAACTGATCGTGCACTTGTTCGGCGAAGGTGTCAAAGTCGATGACGGTGAGGTTGGGGTTGATCTGCATGAGCGCGCGGCGGACATGAGCTTCGAGTCCGGCCACCTGCGCGGGCGTCCGAATCTCGACGGCACCCATCTCGAGATGCGAGACGTTTTCAAACATGACTTCTGAATTGTCCTCGTATTTCGCCCACTGCGCGGCGGGGAGAAAGAACATGGGGCGGATGTGTTCCTGGGGACCCCAGTACTGGGTGTCCTCAGTGACCCCCACGATTTCGAAATTGGCGGCATATTTCTGGTCGAGATGGCCAAAGTGGTGGCCAACGGCGTCGCCATTTTTGAAGAATTTGCGGGCGAAGGTCTGGTTGACCACGGCGATAAGCCGGCCGGAGGCGTTGTCCTGCTCGGTGATACCGCGACCGGCGACGATTTTCGTGCCGATGGTGTCGAAGTACTCGGGGCTGACGCGATCCCACGAGGCGCTGTTGACGTCGCTGCCGGGCGGCGGCGGAGTCTGGCCTTCGATGTAGACGGTGTTGCCCCAGTTGTCACCTTCCATGGGGCTGTAAAGCGCGTAGCTGACCCGTTTGACGCCGGGGATGGCGGCCAGCGTGTCATGGAGCTGGCGGAAGAAGGCGTCGGCCTGCGGAGCTTGATAGCCGGCCATTTGCGGGTCGATGTGGACGATATAGCGGTTTTGCGTCTCAAAGCCGAAGCGCTGGTGCTCGAGGTTGCCGAGCGAGCGGATAAGCAATCCGGCGGCGCAGAGCAGGGCGAGGGAAACGGAAGCCTGCAGGACGACGAGGATTTTCTGGGTCCAGAGGCCGCTCGCCCGGGTGGAGCGGTTGGCACCGCGTACGGCGTCGATGGGATTGGCATGGGCGGTCATCCACGCCGGGGCGACGCCGAAGAGCACCCCGGTGACGAGCGAGACGGTAAAAGCGAAGCCGAGCACAGGCAACGAGGGTGCCGCCTGGATGGGCAAATAGCTTTTGCCGGCAACCAGGTGGAGGATCAGACGCGCACCTCCGTAGGCGACGGCCAAACCGGCAAAGCCGCCAAACACGGCGAGAACCAGGCTTTCTGTGAGTGCCTGGCGGACGAGGCAGCGGCGGGGTGCGCCGAGGGCGGAGCGGACCGAGGTCTGGGGTTTACGCGCCGCGGCGCGGACGAGCATCAGGTTAGCGAGGTTGGCGCAGGCAATGAGAAGGACGAACGTGGAAATCCACATGAGCAGGTGGAGGCCGGACTTGTAGGAATCCTGCATCTGCTGCACACCGCCGCCGCCGGGAGACAGGTGCAGCGTCTGCTTCGGGATCAGTGTCTCATCGCGTTTCTCGACCTTGCTAATGGGGCTGAGCAGGAACTGGCGCAGCTCGACCTGGAGGTGAGCTTCCATCTGTTTCAGGTTCGCGCCTGGCTGGATGCGGCCGATCAGGTTGAGCCAGTCGAGTTCGGGGCTGTCGAAAACGTTGAAGCTGCCGGACTGGATGAGCGGAGAGTCGCTGAGCGGAATCCAGAACGCGGCGGGGTCGGCGGTGAGGCGTTCGCCGAAGAAGCCGGGAGGCGCGACGCCCACGATGGTGAAAGCCTGACCGTTGATGAGGAAGGAAGCGCCGACAACCGAGGGGTCCTGGCCAAATTTCTGCCGCCAAGTGCGGTAGCTGATGACGGCGACCGGGGGCGCGCCCTTCTGATCGTCGGAGGGCTCGAGCAGACGGCCTGCCCATGGGCTGAGGCCGAAGGTATCAAAAGCGTTGCCGGAGACGAATTCAGCGCCGAAGGGCTCCGACGGACGATTGCTGCCGGCGCGACGGACGCCGATCTGACTGCGGCCGGCTTGAAAGGCGGCGAGCGAGGCAAAGCCTGGAGTGTGGTCGCGAAACTCACGATATTGCTCGGTGGAGAACAGCGACCAGTCGTCCTGCATGCCGCCGTTGATGCAGCAGTTCTCGTTGTTGCCCACGCGAATGAGCTCGCTGGGACGCCTGACGGGCAGCGATTTGAGGAGCACGGCCTGGATGAGCGTGAAGATGGCGGTGGTGGCGCCGATGCCGAGCGCGAGCGTGAGAATGGCCGTGACGGTGAAGCCGGGTGTTTTGAGGAATTGCCGCAGCGAGTAGCGAATGTCGTCAAGCATGAGACGCCCCACCTCCATCTGGATAGTTATACGAGATTCGGGCCCGGCGGTTCCCCAGATGGCCAGCGCAATGCACCGTTCATGCTCAGGCTTGCAAGCGGGGGCACTGCGAAGCCGCGTCACCAGGGCGGGAAACACGGGATCGGTTCCCTGACCTCACTCCAGGTTCGTTATGAGGGAGTCCTGCACCACGCACACACCATTGGTGCGACGAACATGGCGTAGCCAACCGCATTCATTTCCGCGCGAATAAGGTCCGGAATGGAGGGAATGTCCAGTTTGTCGGCGCCGGGAACGCCGTATTCGAGTGCCTTGGGCAAAAGGCTGGCCATGGTGTCGGCTACATATTGGTAGAGTGGCGAATCGTCCCGCCCATCCACGATGGCTTCAAAGCGCATCTTCGGCAACGGCAAGCCAGCGGCCTCGAATACGCGATGCAGGCGCGGCCCCAAGTCCAGGTGAGCCCCTGAGCGCCGCAGGGTCTCCACCAGACACGTGACGGTCGTCTTTAAGGTGCTATCGGGGCCCGGTGGCGGCTGGAACCACGGCTCGAGAAATGCGACCACAGCGCCGGGACGAAGATGTTTGCGGAGCTTCGCCAAGGCAGCCGCTGGATCGGCCTGATACATGAGCACCAATCGTCCGACGATCGCATCCAGTGGTGCGTCGGGATGGTAATGGGCGAAGTCGGAGTGTACGAACTTGACATTGTGGAATCGTGCCGCGATGGCCCGCTCCTGGGCGTGCTGCATCGCACCATGGTCGAGGTCCAGGCCAAACACACTGCCGCCTGGCCCGACCATTTCAGCCAGCAGCATGGCCACGTCGCCCGCGCCCGATCCCAAATCAAGCACGGTCATGCCGGCTCGAATCCCAGCGTCGGCAAACAACCGCTCGGTCATGGGCTTCATGATTTCCGCCTGGCGCGCCAGACGGGCGTACTCTTGCGGCGACCGGCCCAATGCGTACTGATCGTGGGAGGCGCTCATAGCTGTGCTCGATCAAGACCGAGGTGCTGCGGAATCATCTTACCAGGGGGGCATCGTGGTGTAACAGGCTGCGGATCCCCTGCTGCCAAGTTATCGAGTGGCAGGCACTGCAGGCGTCCAGGTTCTCGTGGGGTGAGGTGCGCAGGTTGTTATCGCCGGTGGATGTCTACCGCAGAAGGCAAGGAGTTCTCGGAAGGCTTGCTCTCATGGGGATTGCAAGGGCCGCCCCTTCCTCTGCCTGCCTTTGCTGCGTGACAGCTTGTGCCCGAGATCCAGGGCAAATTCCTGCAGCCAGTTTGACATCGCACCATAGCCAGCCTGCCCCACCACGGCGTAAGCCCCATTCCGCCAGGGACGCTCGCTGCCTGGCTTCCAGGCCGTAGCCAGCGCGCCCGCACTAAAAGCCGCCAGGTAGAGCGCGATCTGCGGCCTTTTCTCCAACTCGGTTGAGTTGTACGTCACCAGGTTGCGTAAGATCGCATGTCGGGTCCGAGGCCACATCCCCGTGCAGCGGCACAAATCGTAGCGCGGCTCGTAGTGCAGAGCCGCATTCCCCATCGAGGCCAGCGTGTTCTGAATGATGAATTGTCCGTAGCGCGAGCCAAAACGCTGGCTGTAACCCGGGAACCCGCCGCCCCATTCACGAGGCACGCCCCGCGCCTGGTCCACGCCGGCGGCGAACAATCGCTTCAGATAGCTGGCCCCCGTCTGGTAGGTTTGTCGCACATAGACCTGGCTACGCTCGCGGTTGTTCAGCGGTCGCAGATTTCGATTGGTGGGAACGTAAGCTCCCAGAAACCACTCGGCGGGGAGGTTCAGGACCTTGTTCATGTCCGCCTCCACTTTCGCTACCGCTCCCTCCTCCGTCGGTTGACTGCTGGCTTGAGCATTCTTGGACGACTCCTCCGGCGTCGGCTCCTGCTGCTCGCCCGGCGCTTGCGTATGCTGCTTTGCGGGGGAATCTTGCACTTCTTGTGCGCCACACCTCGCTGGCATCAGCAACCAGCTACTCAACAACAGCATGAACCCATACCGCCGGCGGGCCGCCACGGTCCAACCTACGCTCCTCGCCTTTCAGCTTAGCATGAAGCTTCCGGAGGTCGGCTTTGCGCTCGTCCGGGGGGAGCGGCGCAATCTCTGGTCGAGTCCCAGGGGGACAAAAAAGCCTGCCGAAACTTCGATCGGCAGGCACCTCGTCTCTCGGCTTGCCCCGACCACAATAGCTGAGAAACGACGGTCGTGATTACTGTATCGAATAATGTCTAGTAAATCAATGGACAATGTTAGAAT
>JASHSL010000232.1 GCA_030040855.1 Terriglobales bacterium | reverse complement strand
GAAAGCCGCGTCCCAGAAGTGGAGAGCAAGAATCTCGCTTTCCCGGGGCAGGAAATCGTATTCGATCGTCAGCCGGTCCATGGTCTCCAGGTGCCGGCGAAGGACACTGGTCGAAATCAGATCCGCCAGGGCTGCAATTTCGTTTCCGCCCTCTTCAATGGCCTGCAAGACCCGATGACGAGCGGCCTGATTTTGTCGGTCCTGCTCGTACCATTCGGAAACGCAAGCGTACAGATCCCAGCAGTAGTAATCGAAACGAGGTTGGCGGGCGAGCAGTTCGATTTCAGAGCCTTGTTTCTTCTCCAGATAGAGAAACCCGACGACTACGTCTGCCACCTGCACTCCGGTGTTATCAATATAGTTCTGCACGTCCACTTCACGGCCGGAGAAGCGTAGAAGGCGAACGAAGGTATCGCCCAAGATCGCATTGCGGAGATGGCCGACATGGGCAGCCTTGTTGGGATTGATGCTCGAATGCTCCACTAGAACCTTGCCAGCAGAGACCGCGGGAGGTGAGCTTCGGTCCGCGGCAAGAGCGACGGCAAGCTGGTCGCGTCGCAGGCGGGCATTGATGTAGCCGGCCCCAGCCAGCTCGAATTTCGCAAATCCCTCGAGCGGTTCCAGGGCGCGCACGATTTCTTCCCCGATCTTGCGCGGCGGCTTGCCGAGCTTCTTGGCTAGTTCGAAGGCCAGAGGAAGGGCGTAGTCCCCCAGCTCAACTCGTGGCGGCTGTTCAATGGCGATTCGTGGCAGCTCGAGATGGTAGTTGCGGCGTACGAAATCAGCCAGGTATTGGGCAAGGCGGCGTTCGAAATGTCGGTACAAACGGTTCCCCTAAGCTGTTGAAGAGAATAGTGATTGTAGCAGAGCGAAGCGGGAATCGCGGTTTGACGGTCGTGGCCGTGTTCCCTATGATGAAAAGGCGGCGGTTGATCGTAGGCGTTCCTTTGTTTTCTTTCTGCACTGGTTGGCAAACGGTCGATGACAAACCCGCAACCCAGGCACTGGGACACCATCCATGCGCATTGCCTATCTTGATTGTTTTTCAGGAGTCAGCGGCGACATGTTTCTCGGCGCCCTGCTCGATGCCGGGATTCCCGCTGCCCTGTTCGAGGAAACGGTTCGAGCTTTGGAGGTTGCAGCTGAGCTCAGAATTGCTCACGTCAGTCGCAGTGGCATTCACGCCACCAAGGTGGACGTCTATTCCCACGGAGAAAAAGATTTGCCGCGGGAGGAGTACTGGGAGCGAAGCGGGACAGGCCCCGCGCACCGCCATGAGCATGGTCATGATCTGCCGGCACCCGCGCATCAGCACTGGCCGGAGGCCGGGGAGCTGCGGCAGCACACCCATACCCGGTCCGACTCGGGTTCGGCAGTGTGGGCGGCCGCTGAGCGCCATGGCCGGGGCCTCGAGGAGATTCGGCGAATCATTTCCGGGGCCAAACTTGCCGAATCCGCGAAAAGCACGGCCCTAAGAATCTTCGAAGCGTTGGCCGGCGCCGAGGCGAAGATTCACCAGGTCGCGATCGACCAGGTCCACTTTCATGAGGTGGGAGCGGTCGATGCCATGGTGGATATCGTTTGCGCCGCGGTGGGCGCAGAGGCTTTGGCGGTGGAGGAATTCCTTGGCTCGCCGCTGAACCTGGGTGGCGGCAGCATTCGCTGCGCGCATGGGACGTTTCCCGTGCCCGCGCCCGCCACTCTTGAACTGCTGCGCGGTGTCCCTGTGTATTCCTCGGGTGTGCAGGCTGAGCTCGTGACCCCGACCGGGGCTGCGATTGTCAAGACCTTGGTTCACCGATTTCTACCTTTCCCGGCGATGAAGGTGGACAAGATTGGGTATGGTGCAGGCACCCGCGACTTAGACGGTCACCCCAACGTTTGCCGGATTACGATCGGCGATGCCCCAAGCGACGAGGTCTCTAAGCCTTCAGAGGAAATCATTACCGTGCTCGAAGCCAACCTGGACGATCTGAACCCGCAGATCTTTGGCTATGTGATGGATCGCCTGCTTGCAGAGGGCGCTCTCGATGTGTTTGGGACGGCGGTGCAGATGAAAAAGAACCGGCCGGGAATGCAGCTTAGTGTTTTGTGCCGTCCCGGGGATGCCTCTCGGCTGAGCCACTTGCTGTTTCGCGAGACGACGACCCTCGGGGTGCGCCAACGAGAAGAAAAGCGCGAGGTCGTCGATCGTCATTGGGTGACGGTGGGGACCCAATGGGGCGACGTGCGGATGAAGGTCGCAAGCACTAACGGAGCGGTGACCAATTACGCCCCGGAATATGAAGACTGTCGCCGCATCGCCGTTCAGCACAAGGTACCCTTGAAGCATGTGATCGAGGAAGCGGTGCAGAGATACTTGCATTCCGGCAACAGAAACCATTGATCGCAGAGGGCGCGAAGTGCGAAGGAACCTGGTCGCTCGGCAGAGGACCCCGGCCTTCGTGAGGTGCAAGTCGCAATGAAGAAGTTTTACATCACGACCCCGATCTACTACGTCAATGCGCGCCCGCACATCGGGCACGCCTACACCACGATTGCGTGCGACACGATGGCACGGCGGCAACGCATGCTGGGTGCCGATACTTTCTTTCTCACAGGCACGGATGAGTACGGCGTCCATGTCGAGCGCGCCGCCATTGCTGCCGGCAGGCCGCCCGAGCAATGGACCGATGAAGTCTCGGCCGCCTTCCGCCAACTTTGGGATCGTCTCGGAATCACCTATGACGATTTCATCCGGACCACTTCGGAACGGCACAAGCGGGGGGTGCAAGCCCTTTGGTCAAAGATTCGCGATAACGGGTTCATCTACAAAGGCCATTACAGTGGACACTACTGCATTTACGACGAACTTTACGTGGATTCCGCCGGCCCCGGCGCTCCTTGCCCGGAATGCGGGCGTCCAACCGAAACGGTTCAAGAGGAGAATTATTTCTTTCGCCTTTCGGCCTTTCAGGAAAAGCTTTTGCGACTCTATAGCGAACAGCCGGACTTCATTCGTCCGGAAACTCGCCGCAACGAGGTCGTGTCGTTCGTTCGCAGCGGCCTGCGCGATCTCTCGATCAGCCGCTCGAGCTTCAAGTGGGGCGTGCCCGTGCCCGGGGATCCGGGGCATGTGGTGTATGTCTGGCTAGACGCCCTCTCGAACTACGTTACGGCCCTCGGTTACGGCTCTGAGGATCCCTCCCGATTCGAGAAGTACTGGCCGGCCGATTTGCACATGATCGGCAAGGAAATCGTCCGTTTCCATTGTGTCTACTGGCCGGCGTTCTTGATGGCGGCAGGCTTGCCCTTGCCGAAGTCGATTCTGGCCCACGGCTGGCTGCTGTTTGAAGAGAACAAGATGTCGAAATCGCGCGGCAACATCGTGCGCGCCGAAACGATTCTGGAGGTGCTGGGCGGGGATGCGCTGCGCTATTTTCTGTTGCGGGAAATCGTCTTCGGACAAGACGGATCGTTTTCTTTCGATGCCTTGGTGCAGCGCTACAATGCGGATCTTGCCAATGGGATCGGGAACTTGGCCAGCCGTACCCTGACCATGATCACCCGGTATTTTCACGGCGAAGTGCCCTATCCCTCGCCTGCCGCCGCCCACCAGACTGCAGACGACGCCATACGCAAGAGCGCGAACCAGGCCATTGCCGAGTATCAGTCCTTGTTTGACCAGTATCAGTTTTCGCGCGCCCTGGAGTTGGCCTGGAGCTTGGTCGCATCGGTGGACAAATATATTGTGGAGAACGAGCCCTGGGTCTTGGGAGAGGAGGCGAATGAGCAAAGCCGCGCTCGTCTGGCCACGGTGCTCTACACCAGCGCCGAGGCATTGCGCATCGTCACCGCCTTGGTCCATCCCGTTATTCCCCAAGCCACGCGGAGAATTTGGACCCAGTTCGGGCTGGGCAACATCGGTACCTTTGACCTTTCCAGCCTGAAATGGGGCCAGCTGCAGCTGGGAACCAAGCTCGGCAAGGTCGAGCCGGTCTTCCCGCGAGCGGATAAGAGTGCAGTCGAAAGGATGCAAACGATGGAAGAGGAAGCGCCGCGAGCCGCCACGGCGGCAGAAGCCCCCTCACAGGCGAAGCCTTCTGCCGGGTCGCATCGAACTCCGGCGGTCCCCTCGCCGCCCAGCGCCGTGGCCAATCACAAGATCTCGATCGATGACTTCACCAAGGTGGAAATGCGCGTGGGGGAGGTGAAAGTCGCCGAGAGAGTCCAAGGCGCGGACAAGTTGTTGCGTCTCGAAGTGGATCTCGGAGGCGAGGTCCGGCAAGTGGTGGCCGGGATTGCCGAGGCTTACGCGCCCGAGACGTTAATCGGACGCAAAGTGGTGATTGTGGCCAATTTGGCTCCGCGCAAGTTGCGCGGTCTGGAATCGAATGGCATGATCGTAGCGGCCTCGGCGGAGGGAGGGAGGCCGGTGTTGGCGAGTTTCCTCGAAGATGTGCCGCTCGGGGCTCGATTAAAGTAGATGCAGTCGGCTGCGCCCGGGCGGATGAGGGAGTCCGTCCTTCCATTGCTCCCATGTTCGTCGATTCCCATGCCCATCTTGACGGTGAGCAGTTTCAGACCGACCGCGCACAAGTCATTGCGCGGGCGCAGGCCGCCGGTGTCGAGACGATTGTCACCATCGGGAACGGCGATAGCCCGGCAAGCGTGGAAGCGGGGATTCAGATCGCCGAGGAGTACGATTTCCTCTATTCGACCATCGGTGTTCATCCCCACGAAGCCCGCCAGGCCAACCCTGCCTTATTCGAACGCATGGAGCAACTGGCGAAACGATCGAAGGTCATCGCCTGGGGTGAGATCGGGCTGGATTACTTCTATGACCATTCGCCGCGCGATGTGCAGCAGCGGGTGTTTGTGTGTCAAATGGAGCTGGCGCGCTCGGCCAAGCTGCCAATCATCATTCACTGCCGTCCCTCTGGCAGCACCGAGGACGCTTGGGAGGACTGTTTGCGCTTGATCCGTGAGCACTGGGCCGGGAGTGCACTCGGAGGAGTTCTGCACTGCTTCACCGGGACCTGGCACCACGCACAGCGGGCGCTGGATTTGGGCTTCCTGATTTCCTTTGCCGGCAATGTAACCTTCCCCAAGGCGCAGCAAATTCGCGAAGCGGCCGCGCGCGTGCCCCTCGATCGCATGCTCATCGAAACCGATTCGCCCTATCTCGCGCCGGTGCCGTACCGTGGCCGGCGCAATGAACCCGCGTTTGTCGTGGAGACCGCGCGGCAGATCGGAGAGTTACGAAGCATGTTACCCGCGGAAGTGGGCGGTGAAACCGCGAGAAATTTTTATCGCTTCTTTTCGCTTCCCCAAAATGCCAACTCCATTTAGCTTTTAAGGGAGCATCTTTCATCGGGGCAGCGTAATCTGATAACGGGAAGCCACGATCATGCCAGAAAATAGTTTCGACGTTGTGAGCAGGATTGATCTTCAGGAAGTCTCCAACGCCATCCAGCAGGCGCTCAAAGAGATCCATACCCGTTTCGATTTGAAAGACTCTCGCTCCACCATCGAACTCGAAGGAAAAGAGGCGATCGTGTTGCACTCGAGGGATGACTTCAAGCTCAAGGCGGTCAAGGATGTCCTCGAGCAGAAGCTGGTGAAGCGCGGTGTCCCGCTGAAAGGGCTGACCTGCAGCGCAGTAGAGGTGGCGTCCGGGGGCACGGCAAAGCAGCGGATCACGCTGCAACAAGGGATTCCTATCGAAAAAGCGCGGGAGATCGTAAAGTTGATCAAGAACGTCAAGAAGAAGGTGAATGTGTCGATTCAGGGAGACCTGGTGCGCATCAGCGGGAAGGACCGCGATACCCTGCAGGAAATTATCGCCCTGCTGCGACAGCAGGATTTCGGCATCGATATGCAATTTACCAACTACCGGACCAGTTGAGCCTGCTGTTGGGGGCTCGAGAATACGCCCGGGGAAGCCGCGACCGTCATAATGCGGTTCGAAACTAGGGCTTTTCCCGGGGGGAACCGTGCGGGCGAAGCACGTGAGCATATCACCAGCCATCGACGGCCAAGAAATCTTTGCCCTCCTGAGAGAGGATCTCGCTGCCATTGAGCGGGAGTTTGGTCGCGATACGGTGTCTCACGTGGAAGCCATTACCGAGATCGGCGAATATCTGCGGCGTGGGGGCGGGAAGCGCATCCGTCCTATGCTGCTGTTGCTCTCCTCCCGGCTCTTCGACTATCAGGGTCGGGGTGCGATCAAGCTGGGCGCCGTGGTCGAGATCATTCACACCGCAACCCTGGTTCACGACGACATCATCGACGAAGCGCAAATCCGCCGCGGACGTCCCGCGGCCAACACCCAATGGGGAAATTCCAAATGTGTGCTCGCCGGCGACTGGCTCTACATGCAGGCCTTCAAGATCGCGGTTGAGGAGCGCAATTTTCGCATCCTGGACACGCTGATTGATTTGACCCAGCAAATGGTCGAGGGCGAACTGCTGCAAATGGAGAAGCTGGGGCAGTTGATTTCGCTGGACCAGTACTTCGACCTCATCTGTCGCAAGACCGCCTGCCTGTTCTCCGTATGTATGCGGGTCGGCGCGATTCTCGGCGGGGCGACACCTGAACAGGAACAGAATTTAGCGCAGTACGGGCGCAATCTCGGCATGGCATTTCAAATCGTGGATGACGTGCTCGATCTCACCGCCTCCGAAGACGTGCTCGGGAAACCCGTGGCCAGCGATCTGCGGGAAGGCAAGGTCACGATGGCGGTGATTCACGCTCTGGAGCGCTGCGCACCCGAAGAGCGCGAGAAGATCGGCGCCGTGATCCGCGACCGCGCCTTTAACGGCGTGAGCCACGGAGATATTCTTGCAATCTTGAAGCATCACCGATCCATCGATGCGGCCCACCAACGAGCCATGCAGTATGCCACTCTGGCTCGCAACGCGATCTGCAACTTCCCCAATGTCGAAGCCAAACGGGTGCTGCTGTGGGCACCGGATTTTGTGGTCGATCGCGTCAAGTAGCGCGGGTTCGTAAAGTCCCCCGTGGCGAAACCCCCGATGCTCTCGGCTGCAGTCCCCTGCCTGCGCAATCGAAAGCACACCTTCGCCGGCGCATCCGGGTGCGCGAGGCAGCATCCATCAAGCCGCGGACAGGGAAAGGGAAGTCCAATCGAGCCGCGAACGCACGCTAATCTTGGCTTCGGCACTGCCCGGAAGAGAATCTGCGCGGCGGAAAAAAGTGCTGAAGTTGGCCAGGGAAGTCAAACCCAAGGGCGGCCAGCGGCGATACGGTTGCTCTTTTGTTATAGTAGCGGCAGTCTGAACCATTTGTGAACGACTTCTTCTTGATCGCGCCGCACGCGTACCTACTCCTCTTTGTATTCGTGTTGGCGGACGCATTGGGGTTGCCTCTGCCCGCAGCTTTGGTCCTCTTGCCGGCCGGAGCAGCGGTGGCCTTGGGCACGCTGCGCGGGTCTCTCGTGCTGCTTGTGGCCTTCGCCGGCTTTTTGCTTGGAGATGCCCTGCTCTTTGTTTTGGGCCGTTCCATGGGTTGGAGTCTATTGGGCGTGCTCTGTCGAGTTTCTTTGAACCCGGAAACCTGCATCCTGCGCTCGGCTGAGTTGTTTTACAAGCGGGGGAAGCTGGCTGTGCTCTTTTCGAAGTTCATCCCGGGGATGAACACGATGGCGGCGCCACTGGCGGGCAGCATGAAAATGCGATTCCGGCAGTTCCTGGGACTCGATTGCGCTGCGGCCCTGCTGTATGTGGTGACCTATGGCGGCTTGGGTTTCCTGTTCCGGGATTTTCTCGCAATGATCATACGTAGCTTTCAGCGTGCCGGGCACGTGTTCGCCGATGTTCTTCTCGCGGCCACGACTCTCTACGTCGTCTATCGCCTGTGGCTGTACCAGAAGAGCAAAGTTTATGAGATCGTCCCCCGGGTCCCGGTTAGCGAATTGGCTCAGCGCTTGGAATCGGAAGAGAAGGGCAGAATCTTCATCGTGGATGTTCGCAGCCACGGTTACTATGACTCCGGTGCCCAACGCATTCGGGGATCGATCCGGTTCGAGCCTAATCAGCTCGTCGAGGAGATCAAAAACCTGCCAAGAGATAAGGACATTTATCTGTATTGCACTTGAGCGCGTGAAGCGACCAGCGCCCGGGTGGCGCTAGAACTGCGTAAGCGAGGGTTCAACGCCCTGGTGATCGAAGGTGGGCTGGCAGCGTGGCGCAAGGCGGGTCAGCCACTCGAGCCGGTACCGCAAGATGATCTGGTGAAA
>JASHSL010000231.1 GCA_030040855.1 Terriglobales bacterium | reverse complement strand
CCTATCGCCACAATGGGACAGAAAGTGTTTTCGGAAGCCCCCATTGACGCCGTAATCAAAGGTGAGTATGAAAAGGGGAGCGTGAAGGTGATCAACGGGGCCAGAGGCATCATCGATTTTGATCTCCTCACGGTTCAGGAGATGAACGCCGCGCCCATTCCCTATTTCGACGATAACATCGCGTATCGCTATTGGGATCCGAATCCGCGTGGACAGCGGTTCCCGCACGCTCAGGTCTGGTCAAGCAGGGGATGCCCGTACAAGTGCATCTTTTGTGTTTGGCCGGCTGCGATGACAGGGAACGATCCTGATGGAACCGCACCGCGCTCCGTGCGTCATTATTCAGCGGCATATATGGAAGACCATCTTTTTCAATTGGTGCATCGCTACAAGTACAGGTCCATCTATTTCGACGATGACACCTTTAACCTCGGCAATCGGCACACGCTTGAAATGTGCCAGGTCATGCAGAAAATCGGGTTGCCATGGTCGGCCATGTGCCGGGCCGACACCATCAAAATGGATACCTGGAAAATCATGAAGGAGAGCGGCTGTTTCGGCGTCAAGCTCGGTTTTGAGAGCGGCAACCAGTTTGTTGTGGACAAAATCGTGAACAAGCATCTGGATCTCAACGAAGCCGTGGAGGTGGTGCGCACGGTTAAGAGTCTTGGGATGTCCGTGCACGGCACATTCACCTACGGCCTTCCCGGTGAGACTCGCGAACAGATGTTGCAAACCAGGCAGTTCATCAGGAGCCTCGGATTGACTACTCGTCAGGAATCTGGCTGTGCCGAAATCGAGGGCGCGCCCCTGCGGACGCTGATGGAGAGAGGACAACTCAAAGTGTACACAGGCGCCACCACGGATGGATATGATCGCCGCACCGACGGAAATGTCAAGTTCCAGATCCTGTCCAAAGAATTGAAGGAAGGCTGAGGGAAACAATTAACCCGCCAAACGCCTGTATGCAAGAAGGACTGCCCGTGCGCCGGTCGTCGCAGTCCTGGTTACAGCGAAAACAACATCAAGCGTGAGATCCAGAATCCGGTCGCGGACCGAAACGCGTCCCCGGCTTCTTGTTTTGTGTTCCAGTGGCCTCAATTCGAAAAGGCGATCAACAAAGTGCTTCGCGCCGTTGGCAAGTCTCCAGTGTTCCGCAGCGTTGAAACTGCGTTCCGCTAAATCTGCGAAGTTGATGATCGCCCGCTCAATGGCTTCAGTCACCGACACGGCATCCCAGGTTCCGAACGTTGTCACACCCGTCCCTGAAGTCTGAGCCAGTGCTTCCATCGTTGTTCCAGACGGAACGACCATCGGTATGCCGCCGGATACTGCCTCCACCGCCAGCGCAGAATAGGCGGCACGGTACCTTGCGGTCTCATATGGCAAAACAATCAGATCGGATCGCTCCAGCAAATCCTGCCAATAGGAGCTACCGGCGGGTTGGTGCTCGAACAGCAAGTGCGGATGATCCTTCATCATGCTCCGTAGTTCACGGCTGATCGCGTCATCGGCCTGGTCCCCATTGTGGACCAGGACTGTAGTTGGTAGAGAAGCCGCATTCAAACGGCGTACGATTTCAGGCACGAGCTGATAACCCTTTTCTCGCCGTTGGTGCCCGAGGAAAGCAATCGTTATCCCATCGCTGTCTCGATAGCGTAATCGGGCAGGTTTAGTGGCTTCGTGCACCGTCGGCATCGTTTCCACAGGCATGCGAAGCAGAGCTTCATAGTCAGCAGATGCCCTTGCATCAAAGGTGAACAGAAGCAAGCGGTCCGAGCAGCTGGTCAGTAGTTTGGCAGTCTCTGCATAACGAGGCGTCAAGCGCCGCCAATGCAGGCTGCCCTGCATTACCTGATCAGCCATGCCTGTACCGCTCGGTGCTCCGAATTCGGCCACCACAATGGGGGCATCGTCCGCCGGGAGCGCTTGAGACCAGAGTCCCAGAGCCGCCAGTTGAGCCGGCAAAATCGAATTCACATAAATGAAATCATAAGGACCTCTGGCCCACACTCTCCGGAGGTCCTGGAGAAAACTAATTCTGGCAAGACCATAATCGGCGTTGTGAAGAGCATTGATCGGTGCATGGGCCACGATGTTCTCGATCGAGGCATGGCGAAAGAAAGGAATCGCACCTAATTCCCGGGCCAAAGAGAGATTCATGGTGTGATGCCCATAGACATCAACGGATAATTGACGGCGCCGGAACTCTCCGGCGATATGTCGGCAGGAATTGGCAAAATGCCCTAAATCTGATTGTAATGAAGTATCCAGATAGCAGATACGAGCGGTTGATGAAACCGATCGCTGTGAAGCTGATCGATCCGAGGAATGAGAAAGGTCCAAATCGGATTTCACCATCACCTTCTCTCGCGACGCATTACGACCAGTCCGTGGATGGAATTGGCACTACCGGGTTTTCTAAGCCGGGCTGTTCCTCAGGCGTTTTGGGGCGAGTTGTCTTATGCCACTTTCTGATTCGCCAGAGATTTGCCGGCAAAACAATGAGAAGAATGGAGGATGTTGTGCCCCAAAGAATGCCTCCGACTCCGACTCGCGACGCCAGAAAAAACTTCAGCAGATAAGCAACCACGGTTGCGATAGATCCGACCATGGCCTGGAAACGAACTACCGAGACAGCGTTCAGAAAAACATTGGGAACTCTGTTTAGCGCCTGCGCCAGGATCCACGCAGCAATCGCAATCAGCAGCCCCTGATTGATGCCCAAATCGGTGCGGAGCCAGAGCCGCAGGACAGGTTTGCCGAGCAGGAGCAATAAAGCGCCCCCACCGAGAGCTACACTGATCATCAAACCAGTCCCTCGGGTCAGATTCCTGCGTATCCATGGGAGGTCCGCATTCACCCCTGCCTCTGCGAAGGCCGGCCACAGAGGGAGTGACAAGACCTCGAGAAAGCCCCACGAGAGCATGCAGATTCGTAGCGCAATTGCCATTTGCGCCGATGCCTCGGGGCCAAGAAGCTGAAGAGCCAGTACGTTGTCGAGCAAGTAAGAAAGAGCCGAGGCAACGCTAAGAAGGAAGTAACTCATGCCCTGCCGGAACAAACCCCGCGTCGCTTCCCCGATTCCGGTCAGGCCACTTCCGTGCAGCTCTCGCCGGGCAAGCAGGAGGTGGACCAGGCAGGAGAGGTTTGAAACCAGAAGGGCGGCATACACCAGTAGGATATAAATACGTACCTCTGATGTATAGATTGTCGCTACGATAAGGGCCGCACCAGTCAGAAGAGTCTGCACCAGATCCCAGCCCCCCGAGATATGTCCCTTCTGAAACCCCATCCAGACACTTTTCGAAGAGTCGAGGGGGATATTCAGCGCCATCGCGATAACTGCTATCAGGAATAAACCGGCTCTTGGCTGGGGCACGGTTGCGACGACGACAGCCGAGCCGATCAGCGACAACACCAACGCGAGGCTGGCTCCGAGCCCTAAAGCGCCCAATATCAGATTCCTGACAGTTTCAGAGCGGTTGAGTGCTGCAGCTCGTGCAATCAGCGTGACAAGGGCCGCGCCAACCCCCAGGTCGACCAACCCGCGCAACCACGCCAGCGAAGTGACGGCACCCCAAACCCCAAATTTGGACGCGCCGAGAGTTCTCAAAACCGCCGGCATGATCACCAGTGTTGTGCCCACTTGCACTACGCGCTGGAAAAAACCGGCCCCGGCTGCCATTACGATCCGACGATTGCGTTCGTGGCTCACCTGGTTTCAATTGCCTTGCAGTTGTCAGTGGATAAGTGCCCCTCGATGCGCTCCGTCTTCATGCATTGCTCAATTCCAGCCAGTCCGGATGCTGTTGAGCATGCTGCGCAATCTCTTCAAGGATCATGGGCATCATCATTTCAATGTTCCAGAAAAAATCGCGCTTTGCGTCTGTATTGTCCATGGCGACCCACGGTATGTCGAACAGCCGCTGTGTCTCATCGGCCGCTGGGACGTGCCTGCCGAATCGTTCGTCGCACCAGGCAGTGAGTTGCGCGAGGGACATCGAATTTTCAGGTCCGCCACCCGCAGCGTAGATGCGCTGTCCCCCGGTGCGGTTCGTCCGGATCTGTGCAACCAGCAGCGCGGTCAGATCCCGCGGATGGAATCCATCCCGTGTTTGATAGCCGGTACCCTGGAATCCAATATAATGAAGCGGCTTTCGGCGCAAATGGGCGTTTATCCAGTACGCGAAAACTCCCTGTGCTGCGGTACCGAACTGCCCAGCGCCCGCGATGACGCCACATCGGGTAATCCAGACAGGGAACCCAAACGCATTTCCGTATTCGAGAGCCAGCACTTCACTGGCGAGTTTTGTCGCGCCATAAAGAGATACCGGCGCAGCGGTTGAAAAATCTACTCCGATGCCTTGAAGGCTCACGCCCCCCGGCAACACTCCGTCCGGGTCGATCTCGAAAGCGCGTCCTCTCGCGCGCAACGGGAGCGAGGTGAGCGCGGGGATCGAGTAGACTCGGCTGCTGCTGATCAGCAGCAGTCCGGCCGTATTGATCTTGCAGTATTCGAGCAGGTTTCCTGACGCGGCCAGATTGTGTTCAAACAGTCGTCTGCTGCTTTGACCGCCTGCGAGGCCGGCCAGGACGCTCGGGTTAGCCGCCGCATCGATTACCCAGTCGCAGGCTGGCAGCTCCAACACATCACTCGGTACGCGAAGATCGCCATGAACGTACTTCACTCCCAGATTGGTGATCCGGCGCCTGTTGATCTCTGCGCCTGGACGCATCAGATTATCGATACCAATAATCTGAACTCCCTCAAGATATTTCGGAAGATATTCTGCGATCGCACTTCCGGCGAATCCACACACACCGGTGATCAGAATCTTCATACAAAGGATCCCTCGAGACGCCGCCTCCAGCTCGATGCAATTTCTTCAAAAACCATGGGCAAACTCTTCTTAAGCTCCCACTCGGGGTAGTGTGCCTGCATCTTTCGAAGATCGCTGTAATAGCAAATGTGGTCGCCATTCCGGTTTTGTTCAACGTAGTGCCAATTCATCTTTTTACCCGTGATTGCCTCGGCCATCGCGAATGCCTCAAGAATGGAACACGAATTGGCCCTTCCTCCGCCAAGGTTGTAGATCTCGGCGACTCTTGGGGATTTCCAGAACTCATAAATAAAACTCGCAACATCCTCCGAGTGGATGTTGTCCCGAACCTGCTTGCCCTTGTATCCGTAGACGGAGTATTCGCGTCCCGTAAGATTGCACTTGATGAGATAACTGAGAAATCCGTGTAACTCCACTCCGGAGTGATTAGGACCTGTAAGGCATCCACCTCTCAGGCAGCAGGTTGGCATCCCAAAATACCGGCCGTATTCCTGCACCATCACATCACCGGAAACCTTGGATGCCCCGAAAATCGAGTGCTTGCTCTGATCGATCGGAAAATCTTCCGGGATCCCGTGTTCATAGGCGGGATCCGCATAGTCCCAGCGAGTCCCGAGTTCGGTGAGGGGAAGGGTGTTGGGACGATCGCCGTAGACTTTGTTCGTGGACATGTGGATGAAGGGCGACTCAGGGCAAAAACGCCGGGCGGCTTCCAACATGTGCAGCGTCCCCAGCGCATTCACTTCGAAATCCAAAAAAGGAATCTCTGCGGCCCGGTCGTGCGAGGGTTGCGCTGCAGTATGGATGATCAGATCTGGTTTTAAATCCCGTACGACATCGAGAACCGCTTCCCGGTTCCGGATATCGATCGCAAGGTGGATGTAGTCCCTTAATTCGGACCTTAACTGCCTCAGAACCCAGCTTGTGTCGCCTTCCGACCCGAAGAACGTCGCCCGATGATTATCATCGATGCCCGTAACCGCGAATCCCAAGCGGGCGAATGCCCGCGTAACCTCGGAGCCTATCAGGCCACACGATCCTGTTACGAGTGCCTTCCGAGATCTGCTCATCAAACGTTCCGCAGGCGAAGCTTGCCGTTCTCGTCGTGATACTCGAACTCAAACCCTTTCTTGGTTTGGCGGCAGGGATAGTCTCCGATGTGTAGCCAATTCCTGTGTTGCAATGGCTCCCGGGAAACTCCCAAGCCATAGGTGTGGCCGTTTATCTCGGCAATCATTAGGTGCCAAGTACATGAGCCACCATGGATACTTCCGTTGCCCTGGCTCACGTTACCAACAAGCCTTTGCCCTTGCTCCATTTCCACTTGTTTGACATGCGCCATCAGCGGAAACTGATCGCTAGTGGAAAGCGTGGGCGGCGTTTGTGCAGCGCTTATCACGCTCCCAAGCGCGGTGAACATTGCGATCATCATGTGCTTCATAACTGGTCCTTTTGCGCCTATGAGGCAACTGTGAGCGGACTTCTAGCTGAGTGCAACGTCACTGAGGTAACTGCGAGGCTATGCGGGATCAGGGCTAGAGGGGCTTCTGAAGCTTCGCTGGGCTGGCGCCAGCTGCGCGCGGGCGGTTGCAAGGAAGGACTACCATCCAATTATGTACGTAGATCGTTCACGTTTACTGGCTTGGCGGCATCTCACTGTTGCTCGGCTTGCTGGCGAGCTTTTACGTTTACCGCGATCTACAGTCGGTGACGGGCAAGTCTGGCTCCGAGCCCATGATCGAGGCCATGGTTGCAGCGAAGGATCTAGAGGTTGGCGCGCGCTTGCAAGGATCAGACATCAAAATGGTTCGCGTGCCGGTGGGTGCTCTCCCGCCCGGCTCACCGCGAAAGATCGCCGATGTGATCGGCCGCGACGTGATCGTACCGATCGCAAAAAGACAATTTATCCTTTCGGTGGAATTAGCAGGCGAGAACGCCGGCAGTGGTCTGCCCTCGCTGATCCCTCCCGGCATGCGGGCGGTCGTGGTCCAAGCGAGTTCCGTGGCAGGATTCGTGACCCCCGGTACGCGCGTGGACGTAGTGATCACCGGGGCACCGAACGGAGAACACCGGACGATCACCATCTTGAAAATGTCGTCGTGCTTGCCATGGGGCACAAGAGAGGCTCAAACCGTCACCATCGCAACCCTCTTAGTTAACCACCCCGATGATGCGGAACGATTGATCCTCGCTAGCAACGTGGGTCGCATTCAGTTAATTCCGCGAAATCCAGCCGAGTTCGGGCGCCTCGTCCCACTTATGATGGATTCGCCGATGCCATGCGACCAGCGCATAAAGAACACCCACGACTCAATCGATGATATAGCTCGGTGGAGTGGGCGCTGCTCAGAGCCGCGCCCAGAGCCAGAGCCAGGTGATGCCCGCGAATACAACGAGCAAAAGCAGCCCTGAAGCTGCGTCACGCGTGGTAATCCAAGCGGCGAAACAGAATGCACTGAGCAAGATCCAGGCCACAGACTTGCGAGGCTTTGGATCGAATGCGCCACGGGGCGGCAGCCATCGCTCTGAGACGATAAGCTGTGCATGGGGGTTCGAATAGCCGTGCAGCTCGGCGACATGCCGAATTCTGGCTCGAAATAAGCGATCTTGAAAAAGGAGCCGACGTTGCGGCTCCCCGATCAGCGCGTTGTTCTTATTGGGGGGTGGCGGTTTGCGGCTTTTCTCAAATTCCCCGTAAGCTCATGATTTTGGTTGCGGGGGGGTGGATTTGAACCACCGACCTTTGGGTTATGAGCCCAACAGGACAACGCTAACCTGCTGTGATTCCATAGGACTTACGCGTCACGAGTCCGAGAAAAAGCCCCTCAGACGTCGAGTTTTGGTGCCAAGTTGGTGCCAAGTTATGAAAGAGCGGAAGCCAGGCGGTTCGCCTCAAACTTTGCCGCCTTATGTAAGTCGGAAGGTTCCTGCTTTGTTTTCGTTTCATGTTTCGTTGCCACTCTTAGCGCACCGCTGAGAAAACAAAAAAGACGGGTTTACACCGCCGTGCGGTTCGGCCACAATATACTCACTGGGCCCTGTCTGCAGCACTCTAGAAGGGTCTATGCACAAGTCGTATCCCAGGGCGCTCTCATTACTAGCGGTTCTCTCATTTTGCTCGCGAATGCTCACGCCGGCGTTCGCACAAGCTCTACCGCCGACGAATTCCCAAACAGAGACTATTCAAGGCACAGTAGTTAACAGCGTTACACACGAACCAATTGGACGCGCACTCGTGTTCTCGCCGGACAATCGCTTTGGCACGATGACCGATGGCGAGGGGCATTTTACGTTCACGTTCCCGGCTGCCTCTACCGCAGAGAACAACTCAGGCGCCAAACCGAGCAGTAGCAGGGTTTCCCATCCAGCGTCGAGTCGTCCGGAGATGCTGGAGGCGAGAAAGCCCGGGTTTCTGAATTCCCAGCGGACAGAGAACTTGAGTGCGGACAAGGAGCTGACCATTTCTCTCACTCCTGGGGCCGTCATCACCGGCCGGGTGGTTCTGCCCTCGTCCGATGCCCCTGACAGAATCCGGGTGGAACTTTATCAACAATGGGTCCAAGAGGGGCGGGCTTACTGGCAGTCGATTAAGACGGCCACCACCCGGTCCCACGGGGAATTTCGTTTTGCTGATCTGCCCTCCGGCACTTACAAACTGCTGACGCGGGAGCTCGAGGATAAAGACCCCCTGACCTTCGACCCGCACGGGCAGCTATACGGCTACCCGCCGGTTTACTTTCCCAACGCTCAAGATTTTGCCTCCGCCCAGGCTATTCAGTTGGCGGCTGGCCAAACATTTCAGGGAGCAGATATCTCCGTCGTCAGGCAGGCGTACTATCCGGTTAAGGTCGCCGTCGACAATGTACAAGCTGGGCTAGAGATGCAGCTGAAGGTGTATGCCGAAGGCAGAGGGCCAGGATATGAACTAGGCTACAACCGCAAGGACCACACGATTGTGGGCACGCTGCCCAACGGAAATTACACGCTCGAAGTTTCCACCTTCGAACTAGCCGCCTTCAAAGCAAGTGGTACCGGATTACTCAATATCACCGTAAAGGGGGGGCCAGTTGAGGGGCCACGGCTGCTAGTG
>JASHSL010000230.1 GCA_030040855.1 Terriglobales bacterium | reverse complement strand
CGTCCTCTGTTGTTCGGAACTGGCCAGATTCTCGGCGGCTTCGAGGGCATCCTGCAGCAGGTGTTCTCCGTCATTCAGCCGCTCGGCTTCGCGCGTATCCCCGCTCAGCAGGTAGTTGCTCAGATAAAGGCGGTTCAACATGATTTGAAAGCGGACCTTGTCGGTGGTTTCCGCCATCTTCAGGGCTTGGGAAGCCGCCGCCTTCGCACTGTGCTCGCGCTCGACCGCAAAGTAGTTCACCAGGAATAACACCACGACCGTCGCAAGCACAGCTCCGAATCTCACATAGAGTTTCTTGCCAATCGTCATTGCTATTCCTCCGCCGAGTCGTTTCGAGCGAGTTCGGCTAGCGGGTGCCTTCTTCGCAAGGTTTGCCCTTGAACTGCAACGTCCCCGGACACTCGACCACACGGGGCACGAACTTCCATTTTTTCAGGGCTGCGCGCGCTGCACTTACAAAAATCGATTTACTCCCCATTACTTTGGTGACTCGAGTGCCCCCCGAAGCGAGAGCCCTCACCTACCCTCGCCCAACCTTCCTGGCCTTCGGAGCGGCCGCCTCCGAATCGCGACCAGCTACGAATCAGCAATCCGATCGATCATCGACCGGCGTTCCACGAGTCGGAGCGAAGTCGCTCGCCAGGGAGCAAAGCCTCTGCCAAGCCGGCGAGCGCTCGCACTCGAAGGTAACGTTCCAATGTTTTCAAGCACTTATTCGTCTCGATTTGAGTCAAAGCCAGGATTCTGCCGCTTCTGCGCGGCCAAGTTGTGTCGCGGCAATTTCAGCTTGAGACACTCCCGGACAAAATCGCGCGATTTTCAAACTTTGCACCCGCCCATGTTTATTCTCTTGACTCAAATTGAGATTGCGGGCTACTTTCCTTGGGTATCCCAATTTTTTGGTTTGAAAGACCCTACTCTTGGAAGATCCGAAGGCTCATTTGGAACCGGCGCTTCAGAAAGTGCTCCTTCGCTTTTCCGAGGCCGCCCAAGCAGGAGGAGATTCGGCTTCGCTAATCCGGGTCTTTTGCCGCGCCACTCGGGAGTTCTTTCGAGTCGACGGCACATATTATTGGGACTTGGCCTCGGCGGACGAACTGGTGGGCAGGGAGGCCGACGGGTGGGAGGCCGATCAATTCCGCCGGCATCGGCTGGTCTTCGAAGATAGCCCTTTGGCCATCGAGGTGGTTCGCCAACGGAGGGCGCTCTGCGGGAACCACGGGGATCACCCCGGGGATTTGCTGGTAAGCGAGTTTCAAGCGGGATCCTGGATGGCCGTACCCGTGATCGCTTCCGACGAGGTGTTAGGCGTAGCGGTATTTCTGCAGGCCTCACAACGCGATTTTTTTGACCCTGGTACCGCCGCCCAGGCGACGATTCTTGCCGGTGAATTCGGCAACCTGCTCGACGCCAAGCGACGTTCGGAAAAGCCGCTCCGGGAGCACGCCCCGCCGGCGCTCGTTGGCGAAGTCGCCCAGGCGGTACGCGCGATCCCCGATATCTCTACGGTGGCCGAGGCCATCGCGGAACACCTGCGAACTTTGCTTCGCACCCGGCTGGTCGCGATCTTCCTGCGGGAGCAGCAGGAAACCACGCTGCAGGCGGTCGCCGCCGACTCGTCCCAGCTTCGATCTGCGTTGCGCGCCAGCTTTCGAGGGAAAGGGCTCGATTTCGCCGGCGAGCTGGTGGCCCGCGCGGTCTCTGCCGGAGAGGTGATTTCCCTCCCCATGGGGCCCAGGGTTCCCTTATCGTCCGAGTTCACGCCCGCAGGGGTGTTGCTGGCCGCGCCCTTCCGGACCTCGCGGGCGCACGGCGCCATCGCGGTGTATCCCCGGGCGGAGGACGCCTTTTCGGCGCAGGAGAAATCGTTACTCTCGGCGGTTTCCGGTTTTGGAGCCGTGGCCATCGCCAATGCGGAACTCTGTCGAACGGCGCGCTTTGAAGCCGAGGAGCTCGAACAACTCCTGGACATTTCCTCCGAACTCAACTCGCTCGCCCGGCTCGATGAGTTTCTCGAGCACCTGGTCCGCCGGGCCAGCGATTTCCTTGGCTTTGGTTTGGGATTTGTCGCCTTACGGGAAGGCGAAACTCTCGAGCTTCGCTCGACCGGCAAAGCCGGGAGCCCGGGATCGACCGAAACCGCACTCGAAGGGGGCATTTGGACTCGTGCTTCGGCAGGCACGGACGTTTTCACCAGCGAGGACTGCGAGGAGCTTTCCTCGACAGACTTTGCCTGGCTCACGCCTTCCCCGGTGCGGCAACTCCTGGCGGTGCCGCTGGTCGGGTCGAAGGGCCAAGAACTTGGCGTGCTCGGGGTCGTCAACCGCTTGGATGGCACCCCCATCTCCCGAGACCACGTGCGAGCGGCTCGCGCTCTATCCGCTCACATCGCGGTCGCGCTCGAATCGGCCTTGAACCTTCATCGCGCGGAGAAGCACCAGCAGCGGGCGGAGGCCCTGGTGCGATTGGCTTGGGAATGGAATCGAGTGCTGCGCCTGCCCGAGCTCGCTCAGCGCTTGGTGGTCAACGTCGCGCAACTGATGGGAGCACAAGCCGCTCTGCTGGCCTTGAGCGAAGGTGGCAGGTGGGAAATCCTTGCCCTCGATCCGACCTGGGAGCGAAAGCAGAGTTTCTCCGCCGAGCCGTTGAAGGTCGCGATTCCACGCCTCGTCGAAAGCCACGGGGAAGCGATCGTGAGCTGTAGGCTGGAGGAGCTGCTGGCGAAGGAACCGGCCGCGGCCACGGGCTCCTCCCAGGCGAGTCTGATTCGCCTCCTGACCGCAGGCGGAGAACTCATGGGTGTGCTTTGCCTGGTCCGCCAGCGGCAGCCTCTTGAGCGGGCCGAGGAACAGCTCCTTCAGGCCGTCTCCGCCCACGCCTCGATCGCCTTCGAGAACGCCCGACTGTTTACTCGGATGGAGGGGGCCAACCGCGACTGGGTTCAGATCTTTGACGCCATTACCGACTTTATTGTCGCCCACGATGAATCCGACAACGTGCTGCGGGTGAATCGTCCAATGGCAGATTTCATCGGGGTCGAGCCCAAGGAACTGATCGGGGCGAAGACCTACGCCCTGTTCGCGCTGGCGACCGGCGTCACCCCGCGCGGTTGTCCGTTCTGTCGGCCGACCTCCGACCTTGACCAGGACCAGATTCTGGCCGTTCTGGACCGAACTTATCTGGTCTCAACGTCGCGGGTGCAGGTAGGCGGCCTGGAAGGCCGGGAGACGATTCATGTCCTCAAAGACATCAGCGACCGGCGGGAGGCGGAACGTCGCTATCGCGAATTGTTCGACAACACCCAAGAGGGGGTGTTCTTCGCCACCTCGCTGGGTCGCTTTGTCGAGGTCAATGACACGTTGGTGCGTCTGCTCGCCTATGACAGTCGGGAGCAGCTCCTGCAGGCCGACCTGCGCAACCAACTGTTTCCCTCGCCCGAGCGCTACGACGAATTTGCCGCTGTCATGCTCGAGCATGGCGCCGTGCGCAAGCACGAAGAAACTCTGCGACGGCAAGACGGATCTCCCATCCACGTTTTGATCAACGCAGTCGCGGTTCGGGATGCCGACCTGCGGGTCACGCAGTACCGCGGGGTGATGTTGGACGTTAGCGGGTTGAAGAGCTCCCAATCCGAACTGCAGCGCGAGCGTGATTTTTCCGCCAAGATCTTGAACCAAACTCAGAGTCTGATCCTGGTGATCGACACGGCCGGCCTGATCAGTTATGCCAACCTGCGCTGGCGGGAGATGGGCTACCAGCCGGAGCAGCTTTGGGGAAGACCCCTCGAGGAGCTGATTGCAGCCCCTCGCCGCCCGGCGCTCGAGGAGGCCCTGGCGGCGACTTTGGCGGGCCAGCCGGTGGATCAGCTAGAACTGCAGTTGGTGCAGGCTGGGGGCCGCTTGGGGCATTTCTCGCTCAATCTGAGCCCCATGCGGGATGAACAGGGAAACATCACCAACATTGTGGTGGTCATGAGCGACATCACCGATGCGGCCAGCTTGCAGGCCAAGCTGATCCATGCCGAAAAAATGGTGGCCGTGGGACAACTGGTCTCCGGAGTCGCCCATGAGGTCAACAACCCGCTCACCGCCATTCTCGGCTTCGCCGATCTGCTTCTGGAAAATCCCGAGGTGCCGGAGAGCGCCCGCAAGGACCTGCGAGTCATTCTTCAGGAGGCGCAACGCACCAAGCAGATCGTGCAGAACCTGCTCAGTTTCGCCCGTCCCATGCCGCCGCAGCGCAAGCCGATCGCGCTCAACACAATCCTCGACCGCACCATCCAGCTGCGCGCCTACGACTTCCACAGTCGTGGCGTCGAGGTGCTCGAGCACCTGGAAAAAGATCTCCACCCGGTGGTCGGGGACTCGCACCAGTTGCAGCAAGTCTTCCTGAACATTCTGAACAATGCCTACGATGCCGTGCGCGATACCGGCCGGACCGCGCGCATTGAAATCCGGACCATGAACCTCGCCAACGGGGTCGAGGTTATCTTCCGCGACAACGGTCACGGAATCCAGTTTCCGGAACGCATTTTCGACCCCTTCTTTACCACCAAAGAGATTGGGAAAGGCACCGGCCTGGGGCTGAGCATCTGCCAGGGCATCGTGCGCGAGCATGGAGGCGACATCCTCTGTCATAACAACCGCGACGGGGAAGGCGCGACCTTCATCGTGCGTCTGCCCGCCCTCCATGAATCGACCTCCGTTCGGGCTGCCGCCGGGGTTGCGCCACCATGAACTTGCCTGCGATCAAGCCGCTCGCCGAGCCTTCCCGCCTGCCGGTGCTGCTCATCGAGGACGAATCCGCGGTCATGGCCTACGTCCGCACCGCCCTCGAGCGCTACGGGTATGACGTGGTGTGCACCGAATCCGGCGCGGAAGGTCTGCGTCTGCTCGAACAGGGCGATTTCCTCGGGGTGGTGTCCGATATGCGAACTCCCGGGGGTGTGGACGGGGCCAGTGTGCACGCCTGGTTATCCCAGCATCGCCCCCGCTTGGCGTCGCGCGTGGTGTTCATCACCGGCGACATCGCCAATGAAGATACGGTGGCAACCTTGCGCAAGACGGGGGCCCCCTGTGTCGAGAAGCCTTTTCGTGTTCGGCAATTCATTTCGGTCGTAGAGAAGACCATAGGGAAGGCGCCGTGAACGACAACTTGGGAATTCGGCTTCTGATCGTCGACGACGAGCAGAGCATCCGCAAACTTTGCAGCACCGTCGGGGAAGCCTTGGGATTCACCTGCATGGAGGCGGGTAGCGGCGAGAGCGCTCTGACCCTCCTCGAGGAACAACCGGCACACATGATCTTGACCGATATGGTGATGCCGAAT
>JASHSL010000229.1 GCA_030040855.1 Terriglobales bacterium | reverse complement strand
CGCTCCGCCCCCAGGTAGGGAATCCACGCCGGCCGCCTTCAATCGCTCCAGGGTCTCGCGAATGGAAAGCTTGGCGCGTCTGGCCAAATAGGCAACCTCGACCATCGTGAAGGCTTTCAGATGGACCTGCGGGAATCGCTGCTTGAGGCCAGAGATGAGATCGAGGAAATACTGAAACGGCAGGTCGGGATGCAACCCGCCGACAATGTGAAACTCGGTGACCGCTTCGTTGTAGCCGGAGGCCGCAGTGTCGAAAGCTTCCTGCAGTGCCATGGTGTAGGCGCCCGGCGCGTCCCGCTTGCGACCAAAGGCGCACAAGCGGCAAGCGGCCACACAAACATTGGTAGGGTTCAGGTGGCGATTGACGTTGAAGTACGTCCGATCACCATGCATGCGCTCGCGGACATGATTGGCCATCCAGCCGATGGCAAGAATGTCGGGCGTGCGATAGAGGGCAAGCGCGTCGTCCGCATCCAGGCGCTGGCGAGCCACAACTTTGTCGTAAATACGCCGCAATCCGAGGTCGTCGGTCTGAAAAGGGTGGGCTCCGAGCATCGCTTTCGATGATACCGCAGGGAAGTCGCGGAAGTCACAGTATTCGATTGTAGGCAGACCAGAAAGTCGCATCGGTGTACTGCCTTGGCCAGGGAGAAGCGAAGTGTTCGAAAAGCGTGCACGGTTGAGTCGCCAACAAGATAGCTGGCCACCTAATCGGAGAACCCATCGCCAGTCGGGAAAGAAAAATCCCTTAACCGCCGGCGATCGCCCCGATGATGACGAAAGGTTCTTTCCCCGATGCAACTCTTTCGGGAACTGGAGCGTCCGGCGAATCGTGGGAGAGATCTTCCTCGCAAGCGAAGAAGCGCAGGAACGGTCGTCGCTGTTGTGTGATGTGGTCACGGATGGCCCCACGGAGCATCGGATACTTGGCTTCGAGCTCATCCAGGATGGAGCGCTGTGTGACCGGCCCCTTCAGTTCGAGCGTCAGTTCGCTGCCGACGTTTGCCAGGTTTCGCAGGTGGAAGGGAAGTATGACTCGGACCATGAGTGAAGTCTTCCTTTAACAGACACCACCTAATCTTTTTGCGAATTGTAGAATCGGCATCTTTCGTGCCTGCATGCGATGGTTTGTGCATGGTCCGAGCTGTGGCAGTGATCGGCTCAAGCCGAGCCGTTCCGCAACCACCGCGCCACTCACGCGAGCGTTTGCACCTCGATCGAAAGCACGGCGGGCAGGTCACGGACAATGAAAGCCCAGGTTTCTCCCGCATCGGCCGAGGCATAGACCTGACCGCCGGTCGTGCCGAAGTATATGCCGCACTCGTCCAGCGAATCGACCGCCATAGCATCGCGCAACACGTTCACGTAGCAGTGGCTTTGGGGCAGGCCCTTGGTGAGCGGTTCCCACTCGTTTCCGCCGGTAGAGCTGCGAAAGACACGCAGTTTGCCCTCGTGTACATAGCGCTCGGAATCACTCTTGATGGGAACAACGTAAATGGTCTCCGGCTCGTGCGCATGGACGTCGATCACGAAGCCGAAGTCGGTTGGCAGGTTTCCGCTCACTTCTATCCACTGTTCCCCGGCATCGTCGCTGCGCATGACGTCCCAATGTTTTTGCATAAAGAGTACGCCCGGCCTCAGCCTGTGCATGGCAATATGGTGAACACAGTGCCCGACCTCGGCGGTCGGATTAGGGATGTATTGGGAGTGCAGTCCGCGATTGATGGGCTTCCAGGTCTGGCCGCCGTCATCACTTCGGAAAGCACCGGCAGCGGAAATTGCAATCCACATCCGTTTGGAGTGGCTGGGATCGAGAATGATGGTATGCAGGCACAGGCCGCCCGCGCCGGGCTGCCATTGGGGGCCGGTTCCATGCCCGCGCAAGGCGGGAAGTTCGTGCCAGTTCTGTCCTCCATCCGTGGTGCAAAACAGGGCCGCGTCTTCAACGCCGGCGTAGACCATGTCCGGATCGGTGAGCGAGGGCTCCAAATGCCAAACGCGTTTGAATTCCCAGGGGTGCGGTGTGCCGTCGTACCATTGGTGCGTTCCGGCTGCACCCTCGTAGGCGAACTTGTTTCCGACTGGCTGCCATGCGTTTCCGCCGTCGTTGGATCGTTGGATCTGCTGCCCAAACCATCCACTCGACAGCGATACATACAGCCGGTTGGGATCAGCGGGGGATCCCTTGAGGTGATAAATCTCCCATCCGGCAAAATGTGGCCCACGGATATCCCATTGTTCGCGCTTGCCGTCTGACTCCAGGATGAATGCTCCCTTGCGTGTGCCAACCAGAACTCGCACTTTGCTCATCGTTGACTCCTATCCTCCGTTGCTAGGTGTCGCGCAAGAGGGTTTGACACACAGCTTCCGAAGGTGAGCCCACGCGGCCAAGCCAGTATGGGTACTCGGGACGTACGCAGGCTCACCCTCACTTAGGCGCACTTCCCCTTGAGCTTTAGGCCGCTTTTCCAGCCTGAGAACTCATCTGTTTCATGAGCTGGCGCATGGCAGCTATGTGACCCGGAGCGCGCTTTTCAATCCAGCTTTCGTAGCGCTGGGCGGCTTTTTCCAGGTGTGCGAGAAAGTGCGGATTCAGGAACCGCTCCCGCACCTGGGGGATGATGGGTTTCACTCTCTCCCAGACGCCGAAAAATTCGCCGCTGGTCTCAAAGAACAGTTCTTCGTGAAGCAAACCGTAGTCGAGGAAAGCGCAGGCTTGGTCCCAATAGCTGAGGACCATCATCGCGAACACCCCGGACTCGGTTCCGGGTGCTGCGATTCGCATCAAATCCTCCAAGGTCTCCACGAAGTAGTTCTTAAAAAACCAGTCGCGTGCCTGCCGCAGCCGGGCCTCCCGGCGCAAGTCGTAGAGCTGCAGATGAAGTTGCCCTTGTTCGTGCGTGGGTACTGAAGCCATGATGGTCATCTCCTTTTCTGTAATGATTATTCGCTAGGTGAGCCGTGATTTAGCCTTTCTCTGGATCCGTCGTGTAGGAGTCAATCTGGGAGCAAACAATCCTTCCTTTGATTTGGGCAGCAACGGAGTCGGATCGTCTTGCTGCCAACGGCGACGGACTTCCGCGAGAACTTGGTCCCGATTCTTGGCCATCGCCTCGATCAGGGCGCAAGGCACGCCGCTCGGTTCGTGCTTCGCTCCCCAAATGAGCATCTCCAGAAGCACGGGCGCCAAATCAATGCCTTTCTCCGTGAGCCGATAGTTCACTCTGCGCGTGTCGCTCTGGTCCACTTCCGCCGCGATGATTCCCGAAGTTGCGAGACGTTGCAGGCGATCGGCCAGGATGTTGCTGGCAATGCCTTCGCCCGACTCCTGAAACGCCTTAAAAGTGCGGAAGCCCCGGACCATCAGGTCGCGAACGATGAGCAGGGACCAACGATCCCCGAAGATTTCAAGCGAGATACTTACCGGGCAGCCGGACCGGTACCGGGACTTGGTGTTGCCGCGCACCGGCCAGGATACTATCAACATTACTTTCATCTTACAAGTGAAAATCCGGGGCAGAAAAATGGCAACGATGGAGAGCAGTGCGCTACCGATCGGCGACCGCGGGAACGCTCGGCGAGAAACGCTCAGCGGTGCAGGAACAGATCTCCCGCGAGAAAAAGAAAGAAGACCACGGAAATCACGCCATTGGTCGTGAAGAATGCGGCATTGAGTTTGGACAGGTCACCAGGTGAGACCAGCGAATGTTCGTAGCCGAGCAGCAGAGCTACCGTTGCCACCCCCAGCATGGCAACCCTTCCGAGGCCGAAGACAACGACCAGGCTGATCAATAACAGTAGCATGGTGAGATGAAACCCGCGCGCAATCCAAAGCGATCTGCCAATGCCCCAATAGCGTGGGATCGAGTGCAAACCGGTCTGACGATCGAATTCGTAATCTTGACACGCGTACAGAACATCGAACCCGGCACCCCAAAACGTCACCGCTGCCGTCAACAGGAGAATTCGGGGATCGAGGGAGCCCCGGACCGCAATCCAGGCTGCGGAGGGCGCAATCCCCATGGCGAATCCGAGCACGAAGTGAGACCAACGCGTGAAACGCTTGCTGAAGGAGTAGAGCAAGAGGACGGCAAGAGCGAGCGGAGACAGAACGAACGACAAGCGGTTGAGTTGCCAGGCGGCGAAGACGAATACCGTGGACGCGGCCACGACAAAGCTGGCGACGAAGGCAGGAGTCAAGGCCCCGGTGGGTAGTGCGCGCGCCCGAGTGCGCGGATTAGCCGCGTCAATCGAGGCGTCAGCCAGCCGATTGAAGGCCATCGCCGCGGAACGGGCGGCCACCATCGCGATGATGATCCATGCAAGAGCATGTGGGTTCGGGAAGCCATGCGCGGCGAGCATGGCGCCGCAGAGCGCGAAGGGCAGCACAAAGATAGAGTGCTCCCACTTAATCATTTCCAAGGTCACGCGCAGGTTGTGGAGTACGCGCACGAAGAGATTGTAAAGCAGGCATCCGGTATTCGCTCGCCGCCACCAACCGTCGGGACTGGAGTGTC
>JASHSL010000228.1 GCA_030040855.1 Terriglobales bacterium | reverse complement strand
AGAAGGGTATCGGAACCTGGTCAAGATCACCTCTGAAGCTTCGCTTCATGGGTTCTATTACAAGCCGCGGGTGAGCAAGAAGTTTCTGGCTGAACACGCCAGGGGCTTGATCGGCCTCTCGGGCTGCCTGAAGGGAGAAGTCGCGAGCTGTTTGACCGAAGGCCATTACGAAGCTGCCCGCGAGGCGGCGGCCGTCTACCGCGATATCTTTGGCGAGAAGAATTTCTTTCTGGAAATTCAGGACCAAGGGCTTGAGAAGGAGCGCCGCATTCATCCCCAGCTCTTCCAATTGGAAAAAGAGCTGGGCCTTCCCCTGGTGGCCACCAACGACAGCCACTATCTATGCGAAGAAGATGCCTATGCCCACGATGTGCTGGTTTGCATCCAGACAGGCAAGTCGATCGAGGACCGAAACCGGCTGAAATTCGAAACCACCGGATTCTACGTCAAGAGCCACGACGAGATGTACCGCGTCTTCGGGCGTACTCCGGAAGTGCTTTCTCGTACTCTTGCCATTGCCGAGCGCTGCAATGTGCGCCTGGAAAAGATTAACAATCCTTTCCCCCACTTTGATGTTCCCCCGGGCTACACCCTGGACAGTTATTTCGAGCATGTCGCCCGGGAGGGATTCGCGCGGCGCCTGGAGATTCTGCGCAGCCCGGAGCGACAGGGTCGGCTGAAGCATAGCCTGGCGGATTACGAACAGCGGCTGGCGCGGGAAATCGGCATCATCCAGCAGATGCAGTTTTCCGGCTACTTCCTGATTGTTTGGGATTTCATTCGCTACGCTCGCGACGCCAACATTCCGGTCGGCCCGGGCCGAGGTTCGGCCGCGGGTTCGCTGGTTTCCTATGCGCTGGGCATTACCGATCTTGATCCCCTGCAACATGAGCTGCTGTTTGAACGCTTCCTGAACCCGGAGCGCATTTCGATGCCCGATATCGACATCGATTTCTGCATGAACCGCCGGGGGGAGGTGATTGATTATGTGACCCGCAAATATGGCCGGGACAATGTGGCGCAGATCATCACCTTTGGCACGATGGCGGCCAAGGCGGCGATCAAAGATGTGGGTCGGGCCATGGATATTCCCTACAGCGATGTCGACCGCATCGCCAAGATGGTGCCCAACCAGCTCAATATCACGCTCGAGGCGGCGCTTCGGGAATCCCCCGCGCTGGCGCAGGTCTACGAGGGCGATACCCAGGTACGTCAGCTCCTCGATACCGCGCGCAAGCTCGAGGGCTTGGTGCGCAACGCCGGGATGCATGCCGCCGGAGTCGTGATTTCTCCGCGCCCGCTGATCGAATTGGTTCCTCTGCATCGCACCAAGAATGACGAGATCGTGACCGCCTTCGATATGGTGGCGATCGAGAAGCTGGGTCTGTTGAAGATGGACTTTCTCGGACTCACCACTCTCACCCTGCTCGATGACACGCTCAAGCTCATCGCCCAGACCCAAGGCAAGCGGATTCGCCTCGACGACATCCCCCTCAACGATGAGCCAACTTACCAGCGCGTGTTTCACAGTGGCCTGACCTCGGGGGTGTTCCAGTTTGAATCGCACGGCATGCGCGACGTGTTGCGACGCTACCAGCCGAGCTCGATTGGCGATCTCACGGCCTTGAACGCGCTCTATCGGCCAGGTCCGATCCAGGGGGGAATGATCGACGACTTCATCGATCGCAAGCACGGTCGCAAGAAGGTGGAATACGAGCTGCCGGAGTTAAAGGAGGTGCTCGAAGAGACCCTAGGGGTGATCGTCTATCAAGAGCAAGTGATGCAGATCGCCAACCGCCTGGCGGGTTATTCCCTGGGCGAAGCCGATTTGTTGCGCCGGGCCATGGGCAAGAAGAAACCCGAGGAGATGGCTCAGCAGCGGCAGCGTTTCGTTGAAGGCGCGGTCGGGCGCGGTTACCCCCCGAGGAAGATCGAGAAGATTTTCGACCTCATGGCGCAGTTTGCCGGCTACGGCTTTAACAAGTCGCATTCCGCAGCTTACGCGCTCCTGGCCTATCACACGGCGTATCTGAAGACCCACTTCCCCGTGGAATTCATGGCCGCCCTGCTGACCTCGGTGACCAGCAGTACCGACGACGTGGTGAAATACATCAACGAATGCCGCGAAATGGGGATTGCGGTGGAGCCGCCGGATATCCATGTGAGCGATGCCAATTTCACGCCCCATGGCCCGGCGATACGCTTCGGGCTCGCCGCGGTGAAGAACGTAGGACCGAATGCCGTCGAATCGATGCTCAGCGGACGCACCGACCGCAAGGCCTATCGCTCGATTTATGAATTCTGCGAAAAGGTGGATTTACGGGTGTTGAATCGGCGCGTGCTCGAATCCCTCATTAAGAGCGGGGCGATGGATGCGCTCGGTCACCGGGCGCAGCTGATGGCGGTTCTGGACAAAGCGGTGGAGCGCGGCGAGAAAGCACAACGGGACGCCCAACTCGGGCAGCATGGACTGTTCGGCGTTTTTCAACCCGACGCCCAAAGCGGGGAACAGGACGCACTGCCGGCGATTCCCGAATGGGACGAGCACACGCGCCTGACCGCGGAGAAGGAAGTTCTGGGATTTTTCATCACCGGACATCCCCTCGAGAAATACCGGGAGAAGCTTGGCGACTTGCACGCTCTGACCACCACCGAGATCGCCGCCATCAAAGCTTCCACCGGCAAGGAGGAAACCATCACCACCGCCGGCCTCATTCGCAATCTGCGGGTGCAGAAGTCGAGAAAGGGAGAATTCTACGCGCAAGGCGTGCTCGAGGATCGCGAAGGCTCGGTCGAGATGATCGTCTTTCCCGAGGCTTACCGCAAGCTCGAAGAAAGAGTGAAGCTGGAGGTTCCGGTTCTGGTGCGCGCGGGATTGCGCATCGAGGAAGGAGCGAACCCGAAACTCACCGTCAACGATATCCTAGCCCTTTCCGAAGCGAAGGTCCCGCTGCCGCGCTCCTTGCGCATTCGCATCCCCGCTGCAAGGGCGAACGCATCCACGATCGATGATCTGCATGCCCTGTTCTCCCGGTCGAAGGGCGAGACCAAGGTGCTGTTCGACATAGAACAGGAGGGCGATTTCATGGTGGTGATGGAAGCGGAAGGCTATAATGTGCTACCAGACCGCAACTTTATGACCCGGATCGAGGAGCTCTGCGGGCGGGGTGCGGTTCGAGTCATCGACTAAGATCGGCATCGCATGAGACCTAGCCAAAGGGGAGTGCGGGGAAAAGCGGAGACTGCCGCCAGGGCTCCCCTGTCGCTCGATGGCGCCGAGTTGCTGTTGTCCATGGTGGAGGCGCGATGGGCTTCGACCAACGGCGATGCGCGACGGATGGAGTCGCAGCTGAAATCGCAGCAAGAGCTGGACAAAGTTGAGGAGCACCTGGCCAAACTGGAGGCGCTGCCGGGACAAAATGAGGAAGCCCGCCGACAGATTCAGGAGTTGCAGTCTCGCATTCGCGCCCTGCGCACCCAGGTTACGGTCAACTACGACGCCTGGCACAAAGCCGAACTTGCCCGCCATCCCCAACGTCCGCACACCTTGGACTACATCGAGCGTGTGTTTAGCGATTGGAGCGAAATTCACGGCGACCGGGGGTTCGGGGATGATCCGGCCCTGGTCTGTGGCATGGCCCGTTTCCACGGGCAGGAGGTCATGGTGCTCGGCACCGAGAAGGGGCGCGACACCAAGCAGCGCATGTACCGCAACTTCGGGCTGCCCAATCCCGAGGGCTATCGCAAGGCCTTGCGCGCCATGAAAATGGCGGAAAAGTTCTCCCGCCCGGTCATCACCTTGGTGGATGTGACCGGAGCCAACCCCGGACTCGGTGCCGAAGAACGGGGCCAGGCGGAAGCCATTGCGCGGAACTTGCGCGAAATGGCGCGACTCGAAGTGCCGATCGTCACCGTCATCACCGGGGAAGGAGGAAGCGGCGGCGCCCTGGCCATCGCCGTCGCCGACCGCGTGCTCATGATGGAGAACGCGGTCTACTCGGTGATTTCTCCGGAAGGCTGCGCTTCGATCATGTGGCGCGACACCACCAAGAAGGAACTCGCGGCGCAGGCCCTTCGCATCACCGCCCGCGATCTCTCCGAGCTGGGCTGTGTCGACGCCATCATCGAGGAACCCGCAGGCGGTGCGCACACCGACCCGGACCGGGCGGCGCAGCTGCTCGACGCTGCGCTCGAGAAGCACTTGGCCGAGTTGGCCAAGCTTCCCCTTCCCCAATTGGTCGTCTCACGATATAATAAATTTCGCACCATGGCGCGCTTCTTTCGCATCCAGTCTTCCTGAGAACCAGGTACGCTGGTAACGATCAGCCTGCGACCTTTGCCCGTTGCCTTTGCCTCCCGTGCCGTATAATCAAAGCTACGCCTCACAGCCCACAGTACCCGAGCGGGACAACGCTCCCAGCAAAGGAAGGATCGAAGTATGGCCACGACGGATGTAGCGCTCCCTGAAGCCTCACGGCAGAGGGAGCGAAAGCGCGTCGTCAACAATCTGAGCATTCAGGTGGCGACGGTGAATGGTTCCGGTTCGCAGAGTTCGAACACCGTGCTTCTGCGCAGCATTTTCCAAATGGGGGTGCCGGTTTCGGGCAAGAATCTGTTTCCTTCGAATATCGCGGGTTTACCGACTTGGTACACCATTCGTGCCAATAAGGATGGTTACATCGCCCGCAAAAAGGAGATCGATTTCCTGGTGGCGATGAATGCCGAGACCGCCCAGGAAGACGTCATGGCCCTCTCCGCGGGGGCGGCGGTGCTGTTCGACGAACCGCTGAACCTCGGCGGCTTGCGGCCGGACTTGACCTTTTATTCGGTTCCGTTCGACAAACTGGTGGCGGCGGTGTGCCCGGAGGCCAAACTGCGCAAGCTGGTCAAGAACATGGTCTACGTGGGCGTCGTCGCCAAACTGCTGGAAATCGACCCGGCCGAGGTGGAGAACGCCATTCGCAAGCAGTTTGCCAGCAAAGCCAAGGCGGCGAACCTGAACCTGGCCGCCGCCAAGGCCGGTTACGATTACGCGGCGGCGAGTCTCACCAAGCAGGATCCCTACTGCATCCAGCGGATGGACAAGACCAAGGGCAAAATCATCATCGATGGCAACTCCGCCGCCGCCCTCGGCTCGATGTTCGCCGGCGTGACGGTCGTGACCTGGTATCCCATTACACCTTCCTCATCCCTGGTCGAAAGCCTGATCGATTATATGAAGCAGTACCGGATTACTCCCGACGGCAAGGCCACGTTCGCCATTGTGCAAGCCGAGGACGAGCTGGCGGCGATTGGCATGGTGTTAGGGGCGGGGTGGGCCGGGGCGCGGGCCATGACCGCGACCGCGGGTCCGGGGATTTCGCTGATGGCAGAGTTCGCCGGCCTTTCCTATTACGCCGAAGTGCCGGGGGTGATCTGGAATATCCAACGGGTGGGACCCTCGACCGGCTTGCCCACGCGCACCTCGCAGGGCGATCTTCTCTCCACCGCCTTCCTTTCCCACGGGGATACCAAACACATCCTGCTGATTCCGAGCTCGGTGGGGGAGTGTTTCACGATGGCCCAGGACGCCTTCAACCTGGCCGAGCACTTCCAGACTCTGGTGTTTATGATGTCCGATCTCGATCTCGGCATGAACAATTGGATGTCGGATCCGTTCGAGTATCCCACCACTCCCATCGAGCGTGGCAAGATTCTTTCGAAAGAGGACCTCGAGCGTATGGGCGGTTTCGAGCGCTACAAAGATGTGGACGGCGACGGCATCGGCTACCGCACGCTGCCGGGCACGGATCACCCGGCCGCAGCCTACTTTGCTCGCGGCAGCGGCCACAACGAAAAATCGCAGTATAGTGAGCGCCCCGACGATTATGAGCGCAACCTCGAGCGCATCAACAAGAAATTTGAAACCGCACGCTCCTTTGTACCCCGCCCGGAAGTCATTTCGACCGCCAAGACCGAGATCGGGATTATTGCCTACGGCACCTCGCACTGGGGAATTGTGGAGGCTCGCGATCAGCTGCGCAACGAGTACGGCATCGAAACCGATTATCTGCGCATCCGCGCCTATCCCTTCACCCGGGAAGTGCACGCCTTCATTGAGCAGCACGAGCGGATTTACGTGGTGGAACAGAACCGCGACGCGCAGATGCTGAGCCTGCTGAAGCTCGATATCAAGCCGGAGCTGACGAGCCGCCTGCGCAGTATCGCGCATGTTCACGGGCTGCCGCTCGATGCCCGCTCGGTGACCGATGAGCTCACCAGCATGGAGGGGAGGTAAAATGTCCACCGCAGGGACCAGCACGCTGCAGCCGAAGACCAACCGCATTGGGCTGACCGTCCTCGACTACCGGGGCGGCAAAACCACTCTCTGCGCCGGTTGCGGCCACAATGCCATCTCCGAGCGTATTATTGACGCCATGTTTGAAATGGGCATACCGCCGGAGCGTGTGATCAAGCCGAGCGGCATCGGCTGCTCCTCGAAGAGCCCGGCCTATTTCATGCGCCGGTCGCACAGCTTCAACGCGGTGCACGGCCGCATGCCGTCGGTGACGACAGGTGCGGTTTTGGCCAATCACAAGCTCATGGCTCTCGGGGTGAGCGGCGATGGGGACACGGCTTCGATCGGCATCGGGCAGTTCGTACACCTCATGCGGCGCAATCTGCCGGTCATTTACATCATCGAAGATAACGGGGTGTATGGCCTGACCAAGGGACAGTTTTCCGCCACTGCCGATCTCGGGTCCAAGTTGAAAACCGGCGTGATCAATGAGCTCCCCCCCATCGACACCTGTGCCATGGCCATCGAACTGGGCGCCACCTTTGTCGGGCGCTCATTTTCCGGAGATAAGAAACAGCTGCACAGCATGCTCAAGGCCGCCATTGCCCATCGCGGCACGGTGATGCTCGACGTGGTCTCGCCTTGCGTAACCTTCAACGATCACGAGGGCTCCACCAAATCCTACAAGTATATGAAGGACCATGAAGAGCCGCTGCAGGACATCAGCTTTATCCCGGCCTTCGAGGAAATCAACGTGGAGTATGACTCGGGCACCACGGTTCAGGTCACCATGCACGACGGTTCCCGCTTGCAGCTGCACAAAATCGAGGAAGACTACGATCCCACGGACCGCATTCGGGCAATCACCCGTCTGCACGAAGCGCGAGAAGAGAACGTGGTGTTGACCGGGGTCTTCTACGTCAACCCCAAGGCACCAACCTTTATTGATGTGCTGAACCTCACCGACGAGCCTCTTACCACGCTCCCGGAATCGATGGTACGCCCGGGAAGAGATGTGCTTGCGCGCGCCATGGCGGAGCTGCAATAGATCGTCGTAGCTGTGCCCCTTCCGCCGAAGCTCGCTCGAACCAGGGAAGCCATGCTATCAACCGCGTGCGGCCTTGGCCAACGCGTGATTGGCGACCGGCAGGTCCCGGATGCGGACCCCGGTGGCAGCGAAGATCGCATTGGTTAGGGCGGGGGCAACCGGGGGTATTCCGGGCTCGCCGGCACCACCGAGCGGCGCATCGCTCTCGTGGATGTGCACCTCGATGCTCGGACATTGGGCGAGACGCACCATTTCATAATCCGGGAAGTTTTGCTCGACGACAGCGCCGCGGTTGATGGTGATCTCTCCGTACAAAGCCGCGCTCAGACCAAAAATGACTCCGCTCTCCATCTGTGCCCGGAAGCCGTCCGGATTCACGGCCATGCCACAATCCGCGGCGGTCGTGAAACGCTGCACCTTCACCCCGCCGTCCTGGCTGATTTCGACCTCCGCCACGTGCGCAACGATCGTGCCGAAGCATTCCACGATCGCGATCCCGCGCCCACAACCGGGGGGAAGCGGCGTGCCCCACCCCGCCTTCTCCGCGGCCAGATTGAGCGTAGTCAGATGGCGGGGCTTGTCCCCTAAAAGCGCACGGCGGTAGTCCAGAGGATCCCGCTGGGCTTGGTGAGCCAACTCGTCGAGGAAAGATTCCACGAAAAAACCATGCCAGGAGGCCTCGACGCTGCGCCAGGGGCCGGTGGGCACATGCGTGCCAATCTTCGCCGCGCGATAGGCTTGGTTGGGCACGCTGTAGAAGATGTGCGCCTCGGGATTGGGGTCGTCGTCGGTGGTGTAATCATTCACCCAGGCCACCGGCATGCTGTCCTGGTTCACCGCGGCCCGGAAGCGGCTGGTGACGTTGGGGCGGTAGAAATCATGTTGCATATCCTGTTCGCGGGTGAAGATGAGCTTCACCGGCACGTCGGGCACCTCCATGGCGACTTTCACTGCATAGGTCAGGAAGTTCCACTGATCCGGAAGGCGCCGCCCGAAGCCGCCACCGCTCGGTAACAAGTGAAAGGTAACCTTCTCGAAATCGAGTCCCGCCGTCTTGGCGCAGAACCTCCGTGAACCCAGGCCGTCCTGCGTGCCCGCCCAAACTTCGAGCGTACCTTCGCGCTTGTAGAGGGCGGTCGCATTGACCGGTTCCATGGGAGCATGGG
>JASHSL010000227.1 GCA_030040855.1 Terriglobales bacterium | reverse complement strand
CAGCACGCCTTCCACGCTGGTTCCGTCCTCTGCCATCCAGCGGTACGGCTTGCCCTGGGGTAGATCGCGTTCCCTGAACAAGTGATTGAAGGAGGTGATGGGGCGCGCTTGGGAGAGATTTTTGATACTGTCGGCCACATAGACCTCCCCTGGGTTTTCCAGGCTGGAATAGAGAAACGCAATTGGTCGTGCATGCTGCGCGGAATGGAGGAGATCGTAGGTACCGGGCCAACCCGCCTGCTTTTCGAAGGGAGAGGAGGGACTTGCCTCGGAGTAGAGTTGGACCTCCGTGCCTAAACACCCAGTCGCAATCACGCCTCCCGCGGGAGCCAGTGCGTACCGCAGCACAGCCCCGGGAAAATCCTTGGCCCAGCGCTCGGTGGCGCCAGTGTCCGCATCGACCCAATAGAGACGCGGTTGCGTGTCCATGTACTTCCCTTCCACCGAACCTTCTTCCACGCTGAAGAAAATATGTTGGCTGTCCGATGCCCAACGGATGTCCTGTTCCTGGGCCTCATTCCGTGTGACTTGGTGCGGGGGAACAGTTGGCGAAGCATGGCTCAGATCAACGGAATAAATTTCGAACTCGCCGATTTTCTCCTCCCGCCCAGAGACCGACTCGGTCACGAATGCCAGCCGTCGGCCATCCGGGGAGATCTCGATTCCATGGACGTGCCAGGGAGTGTTCGCCACCAGGCGCGAAGCGGGAGTTAAGTCGGGATTTCGATCCGAGTCCTCGGACGCCTTGGCCCCATCGGCGGCTAGACGCGAAATTGCCTGCCCGAGATCCAGACTGAAGATGGCATCGCCCCGTTCCGCCGCGCGATACTGATTCACGTCCTTCCATTCCTTCTGGTACGAGTCCTTCTGCTCCTTGGTCCACGGCTGGCGGGTGGCAAAGTAGAGGGTCTTCGAATCCTCCGACCAAGCAAACGCGTGCACTTCTTCCCCGCCTGTGGTCACAGGAAATGCTTCTCCGCCCGCGGGAGAAATCAAGTACAGTTGGACCGTCGTCTCCTCTTCCTTGGAATCGTCGCCCTCCTCCCCTTTTTTTGCGCCCGGCGCCTGGCGTTCGGAAAGGAAGGCGATCCAGCTTCCATCCGGCGACCATTCCGGATCACGATCATGACCGGATTGGGTGAGTTGGACCAGGGTTTCCCCGCCATGGCCGTCGGAACGATCGAGCCAGAGATCAGTGCGGAAGATCTTCTCATCCCAGTCGGCGCGCTCGGTGGTCATGACAACCGCTCGGCCATCGGGAGACACCCTTATGGAGCCATAGCTGACATAGTTGAAAAACTCATCCAGCGTCAGCTTGGGTTTGTCAGCTGCCTGAAGAGCAGTTGCAATCCAACTCAGCAGCAAGGAGGCCAGGAATAGTCTTTGGATCGTCATAGGCGGAAACAGAGATATAGCGCGAATGGGCGAGGTTGTAAATGAGAATGGAGGCTCAGCCAGAGGGTTTGCGGGCGAGCTCGGTCGGGCCGCGCTCCGGAAAAGGCCGGTGTCTAGTTGGAAATCCTGACCAAGGATGCAGCGCGGCGGGGCAGGAAGGGATGATGGCTGATCTGGCCTTCAAAGTTGCGCGCCCACCGACCTGGGATGGAAGTGGCGCACGAGGGACAGGAGCCGTCTGGGGTCAGGCGATACTGCTCGATCAAGTAACCGTAGCGGCGGATCAGGGTGGTGCCGCAGCCATGGCAGCGGGTGTTCTCCTGATCTCCCACCATGCCGGGCAGGTTTCCGGCGTAGATGTATTGCAAACCGGCTTTTCTCCCGATTTCCGCTGCTCGCAATAAATCCTCCGGGCGGGTATTATCCGGGTCTTCCATCTTGTAGTCCTTGTGAAACGCCGTCACATGCCAGGGAATCGACGGGGAGATGCCTACGAGAAAGTCGGCTAATCGCCGCAGCTCCTGGTCCGAGTCGTTGAAGCCGGGAATCAGCAGGGTGACAATCTCGAGCCACAGATCCAGCTCGTGAAGGCGACGAATCGTGTTGAGAATCGGTTGAATCCGTCCCCCGAGTTGGTGATAGTGGCGGTCGTCAAAACTCTTCAGGTCGACTTTGTAAAGGTCGATCCAGGGACGCAAGTACTCGAGGACTTGGGGCGTTCCATTGCCGTTCGAAACGAAGGCGGTCCTGAGGCCGGCGGCCTTGGCTTCTTTGAAGACGGCCACCGCCCACTCGCTCGTAATCAGCGGCTCGTTGTAGGTGCTGACGAGAATTTTTGCGCCCTGCCGGAGCGCTTCTCGGACGAGGGCTTCTGGGGAGGCCTCTAGCGGCGGCGACACGGCGGTCGGATCGCGTAAGGCTTGGGAAGTCACCCAGTTCTGGCAGTAGGCGCAATGCAAATCACATCCCAGCATCCCAAAGCTGTAGGCGAGTGAACCCGGGTAGGCATGAAAGAAAGGCTTCTTCTCGACGGGATCGCATTGCACGCCGCCGACGTAGCCCCAGGGCACATAGAGAGTGCCGCCGCGATTGAAGCGGACCTTGCAGACACCCGGCTGACCTTCGGGAATCGGGCAACAATGGCCGCAGGCATAACACCGCACCCGATTGCGGTCTAATGGCTCATAGAGTTCACCCTCACGAACCTGCTCATAGACGATATCTTTGAGCGTTGACACCGGAACGACCCTTCGCTCTCTATTTTAAACCCGAAGGTAGGGGAGAGGAGGCGACGCAGGCAGAACCTTCACTCCTTGGAGGTGGCCTTTGCGCGAGAGGCTCGATGCTGGGCGATCCAGTCGCTCGCCTGTTGCTGGGCGGCCAGAATCTGGTCGCGATTCAAAAGGGATGCGAGTAAAGTCGCGCGAAACCCACTGGCCTCATCGCCCCCCGCTTCCGCCAGAATGGACCAGAAATAGGCCTGCACCGGATCTGCAGGAACGCCGCGCCCCGCCCAATAATAAGCCCCGAGCATCGCTTGCGCGCTGGGGTCCTCCTGCTCCGCCGCCTTATTGAACCAGCGAACCGCTTCCAGGTCATCCTGGGACACTCCCTGTCCCGTCTCGTAGCGTACGCCCATGGCGAACTGGGCCGCGGCGTCCCCTTGTTCGGCCAAGCGACGCAACTCCCCCAACTCGTTCGGTAGTCGTCGAGTCTGCGCCTGGGCAAGGGGTCGAAGCCTGACCGAGGCTTCCGGTGCGGCCACGGTTCGACTCCGACGCCAGCCGTCGCCCTCCCAGGCACCCATCGCCCAGAAGACGGCCAAAACCAGGAGGATAAGCATGGCGATCAGGAAGCCGTTGCGCCCCGAGGCAAGCTTGGGTCGAGGGAGGTTGCCTCGGGCGTCGCAGGCCAAGCCTTGGTTTGTCCCCGGCGATTTGAGGGGAAGATCGGCGGTCGATCCTGCCCGCTCGTGAACCGCCGCCGCCATTCTGGCCAATCGCAGGAGGACGAATTCGTCCTCCGACCCGAAAGCATGCGGACACCGGGAGAACACTTCGAGCAGCCCGATGACGGCAGAGGGCGAGCGGATGGGAACAGCCAGCATGGCCCGGATCCCGAGATCCCGGCAATTGTCACGGTTGACACGGGGATCGGTCTCGGAATCGTCGCAGCGCAATAACCAACCGCTGCGCACACATTCCCCGGAAAACCCGGACCCTAACCGAAAGCGCGCGCCCTCGGAGGGGGCATCGTCGGCGCTGGCTCGGCAAATCACCTCCTCGCCCTCGGCGAAGGCCACGGCGGCGCCGCTCGCGCGCGTAAAGGCCTGGGCCCTGCGGGCAATGAGGCGAAAGGCAGCATCGCGATCGGATGCGAGCGCCTCGACTTCAGGCTCGACCGCCTCTACGGCGGCCAGAAGAGCGGTGGGATCGGGATGCGGGGCCACACCCTGATCTTGCCGCCATCTCTCGCCCGCAACCGAGGGGGCGGGCGGACTCTCTGGCATTGGCTCCACGCGGTTGGCCTCTCGATTGGCCGAGAGCCAATGTTTCAGGGCGCACCGCGACTCCTCCGGCATGGCTTCGAATTGAATGCCCGCGCGCCAAGACGCGTCCGTCCTGACCACCTCGGTATCAATGCGGATCAGCGCCTTGCTCTCTGGCAAATTGAGCAGGGAAGTTCGCCGCTGACCGGGCTCGAGCGGAAACGCCGGCTGAATCGCCATGCCGTTTTCGCTGATATCGACAATTTTCATCCAAGCCGGTGCGCGGTTGCTCGGAATCCCGGTTAGGCTGACATAGGCGGGGATCTGGACTTTATGGCGCGCACTGCGGCGGCGATCATACCTCTTTGTCCCAATCTCAGCCGGACTGGTTCCAACAGGCTGCATGGCGCGATTTGGCGAACATATTACCCTACCCAGGGACCCGGGAACAGGGGAGGAAAGTCTCTAACTAAGGCGCTCACGGGGACACGCGCCGGACGGGCCGTCTCAGGCTTGCCAGCCGGCTCATGGCAGCCACGATGGTGCTGGCGAAAAGCTCGATGGTGGCAATGTCACGGTTGTCGAAGGCATAGGGTGTGACCGAGAGTACTTCGAAGACTCCGAGCATTCTGCGGTAATGACGCAGGGGAGCAGCCAGGACGGAGCGAACTCCCAGGCGGCGACAGGTGGCAAGGTCGACGTTGGGATTTCTTTCCGTGTCCGGGCACAGCACGACTTC
>JASHSL010000226.1 GCA_030040855.1 Terriglobales bacterium | reverse complement strand
GGCTTTCGTGAGTAGACTTTCCTTCCCGCGAGGCGATGGGGCGGGAGCTCCGCAACTTGAGTTCGGATGGTGAATGTGAGTGGGCTTCGTCCGGAAAGCCGCCCTGATGCGCCCAGCCCCGGCCAGAGCTTGAAGTTCCCGCGGAGTCTGCGGCTGGGGCGGCGCGGGGACTTCGAAAGGGTGTACAAGCAGGGTCGGCGGCATTTTGCCGCCCATCTTACCGTCTTTTATCTCGGGCGCGAGCGAGGAGACGGACCTCGCATCGGATTTCGCGTGGGGCGTGGGTTGGGCGGCGCGGTGGAGCGGAATCGCATCCGGCGCCGGCTGCGGGAGGCGGTTCGGTTGCACCGCTCGGAGTTGTCGAGCGCCGTCGATGTGGTGGTGCACCCGAAAAAGTCAGTGCTTCAGGTTGATTTTCTAGGGCTGGAAGACGAGATCCAGCGCGCCTTGGAGGCAGTCGAAAGGGCGATGGCGGGAGGACGGCGGGTCCGATGAACGAGAGCTCAGCGCTGGGGCGAGCCATCACGCAAGGGCCGAAAACCCTCGTGCTCCTTCTGCTGCGCGCATACCAGTGGGCCGTGTCGCCCTGCTTGCCGCCCGCCTGCCGCTATGTGCCCACGTGCTCGGAATATGCGATCGAGGCGGTCGAGCGTCACGGGGTCGCCCTGGGGACGGCAATGACCATCTGGCGGCTGCTGCGTTGTCATCCCTTGGCGAAGGGCGGAGTGGATCCGGTCAGCAAAGGCAGCCTCACTCAGCTCGGCAGTCACTGAGAACGAACCTTGCCTGAATTCAAAAATCCTCAGCAAGAACCCGGCATGGAGCAGCGGGTGTTGCTCGTCTTTTTGCTCACCTTCGTGGTGATCGTGCTGTTTCAGGCGGTCTTCAAGAAATATGCGCCCGCGCCGCCTCCACTCACCCAGCGCGAGACCCACGGTCCGGCTGCGACCTCGGCGCCCGTCGGCAATCCGCCCCCGCCGGTCGCGGCCACCACGCCGGCCAAGGCCCTCGGCGCCAAACAGGCGAGCGCCGAGGCGGAAACCGTCGTCGAAAATGACCTGTATCGCATTACCTTCACCAACCGCGGCGCGCAGGTGAAGTCTTGGATCCTAAAGAAATTCGACGATGATCATGGACGCCCCCTCGAACTGGTGAACCGCGTGGCGGCGGAGAGGTACGGTTTCCCTCTCAGCCTGTGGACGTATGACGAAAACCAGCGCAATCAGATCAATTCGGTGCTCTATGTCGCATCAGCGTCCGGCACCTTGAGCGCTCCCCCCACCCTCACCTTCGAATACGCCGATGGGGACGTGTTGGTGCGGAAGGTGTTTCACTTTGACCAGACCTACCTCGTCGGGGTGGAGACCTCCGTCTTCGCCAAGGGCACGGAAGTTACCGCCTTCCCGATGTGGCCCTCCGGGTTTGGCGATCAGATCACGCCCGCCGGATACGCCGCCGCCCGCATCGAGTGGCAGTTCAATGGCACGATCGAACGAACCACCTTCAAGAAGGTCAGCGGCGGCAGCACCGTACGCGGTCCCTTCGACTGGGTTGGAGTTGCCGATCAGTACTTTGCCGCGGTCTTGCTTCCCGACGATCCCGAAGACGCCGTGGCCGTCACCCTGCGCAATGCCATCGAGATCCCGAAGGATCCAAGGAACCCGCAAGATACCACCAAGGTGGATGCTTTGGGCTTTGCTGCCGGCGCTCTCGGTCGGGCCACGCGAGCGCGGATCTACGTCGGTCCCAAGGAATTGAAGACGCTCGAATCGGTGGCGGTTCCGACCATCACCGGGGCGACACCGGATTTGCGCGGTCTGATTAACTTTGGCTTCTTCGGCTTCATCGCCCGGCCGCTGTTCATCTGGCTGCGCTGGACCTACAGCGCTCCTTACATCGGCGTCCACAACTGGGGATGGGCGATCGTGGTGCAAACCCTCATCATCAATCTGGCCCTGCTGCCTCTGCGCGTCTCCAGTATGAAATCGGCGCTGAAGATGCAGAGAATTCAGCCGCAGATGAATGCCATCAAGGAAAAATATAAGAAGTACAACATCCGCGATCCGCGACGCCAGGAAATGAACGCGGAAATCGGCGAGCTCATGAAGCGCGAAGGTGTGAGCCCGGTGGGAGGATGTCTGCCCATGCTCATCCAGATGCCCTTCCTGTTCGCCTACTACAGCATGCTGGGCTCGGCTCTGGACCTGCGCCATGCTCCTTGGCTCTGGATCCGTGATCTTTCCTCTCCCGATCCGTACCATCTTCTGCCCATCGCGATCATCGTCACCGGGCTCCTCACCCAGCGCATGACGCCGCAGGCCGGCATCGATCCCTCGCAACAGAAGATGATGAATCTGATGATGCCGGTGATGTTTGGCGTGATTAGTTTCAACCTGGCAGCTGGCTTGTGTCTCTATTGGATGGAAGGCAGCGTGATCGCGATCGTGCAGCAGGCGCTGATGAACCGCACCAGCCTGGGCCAGGAGATGCGCGCCCTGGCTTTGAAGCGGGCGAGAAAACGGGAGAAAAAATAGCCAGTCGCGTGTGCGACAATCAGGGGTTCGAGCCGATGCCCATTCTGGATAAAATCGCTGCCGCCAAGAAGATCGATGAGCTGCTCCGCGGTGTGGTTACCCACGGCGGTTTGCGGCTGAAGTATCGCATCACGGTGAATCCGCCTCTGGTCGAGGAGCGGGACTGGGAACGGCCGGAGATTCTGGTGGAGCTTTCCGGGCCGGATTCGCCGTTGCTGCTCGAGCGCGGGGGAGAACTGCTGCGCGGTCTCGAGCTGCTGGCCATCGAGATGCTCCGTCTGAGCGGCAACGAACACGAAAAAATCTGCTTCGATTGCATGCATCAGCGTGCCCTGCGCATCGAAGAACTGCGCATGGCGGCCAGCGTGGCCGCCGAGAAGGTGCGCAGCAGCGGCGTCCCCTATGCGTTCGCCCCCATGTCATCGCGGGAGCGCCGGGTGGTGCATCTGGCTTTACGCGATCATGCTGATCTGCGCACGGAAAGCCGAGGCGAAGGCCCGCGCCGATGCCTGGTGGTCTACCCCAAGAGCTCTCAAACTACCGCTGCCCGCACCGCCCCGAAAACGATTCCCTGACCAGACCTTGGCGCCCTGGGTGCTGGCTAAAACTCCTCCTCCGCCGGTCCTGGTCTCGTTCCGGTTTCGATCGCGCCGGAGGTTGGGTTTGGGGTTTGCATTGACTCATCGTAAAAGAAGGAAACCCTATGAGAAGGTTCATCATCACCCGCGCGCCGGGTGCAGGGAAGACAGCGATCCTCCGTCAGTTAGAACTGGACGGGTTCAGCGTAGTCGAGGAGGCAGCCACGGACGTCATCGCCGCCGCGCAAGCCCGAGGAACGCTTCAACCCTGGACCCATCCCTCGTTCATTGATCTAGTCGCTACTCTGCAAAGAGACCGTCAGATTCGAGCGTCTTATCAACCAGATGAGGTTCAGTTTCACGACCGTTGCGCTGTGTGTACCGCAGCGTTGGCAGTCTACCTCGGGCACCCTTTTTCACCCTTTCTCGCCGGCGAACTGGAGCGTGTCAAAAAAGAAGCAATCTACCAAACACGAGTCTTCTTCATTCGCAATCTTGGCTTCATCAAGCCTACCGAGGCGCGGCGAATCAGCTTTGAGGAAACCTTACGTTTTGAGAAAATTCACGAGCACACTTACCGAAACTTCGGCTTCGAACTGGTCTCAGTCGAGCCAGCAAGTCTGGTGGAACGGGTCAGCATGATCCAAGCGGCAATTGCTTAATCGAAAGCCGACCATTCGTATCCATGCTAGGGTGGTGGTTCCGTTACACTTCATTTTGATTTCAACCGACATCCCCGGCAACACAGTATTTATGACACTGCCCCATTTCCCGGCGGCTTGCAAGCCGCCGGGAGAAACGGGGAAACTGAAGCCGTGAATCTCGACGATACGATCGTCGCCATCGCAACCCCGCCGGGGCGGGGCGGCATCGGGGTAGTCCGGCTGGCCGGGGCCGAGGCGAAAAAGATCGCTCTGGCCATGTTGCGATTGCGAAAGGACCTCGAGCCGGGACACGCGGTGTTCGGAGAATTGCTGCAGCCGGCTTGTCCGAACTCGAGGGCCGGCGGTCGGATCGACTCCGACTCTGCCGGTATAGAACCGGCGATCCCAGCCCGAGCCCGCCTCGACGAGGTGGTGGTCACCTATTTTGCCCGACCCCATTCCTACACCACCGATGACATCATCGAGATTTCGGCGCATGGCTCGCCCGTGGTCTTGCGGCATATTGTCGAGACGGCGATCGCGTCAGGGGCGCGCCTCGCCGAACCGGGGGAATTCACCATGCGGGCTTTTCTGAACGGCCGGATTGATCTCACCCAGGCCGAAGCCGTGCGCGATCTCATCGAGTCGCAAACTCTCTATCAAGCCCAAGTGGCGGCGCAGCAGATGGAAGGGGCGTTATCGAAGCGCCTGCAGCCGGTCAAGCAGAAGTTAGTCGAACTGATCGCCGCCCTCGAGGCCGGCATCGACTTCGCCGAGGACGATGTCTCCGTCCTCTCAGCCGAGCAGATTCTTCTTCGCCTCCGCGCCGTCAAGCGCCCCCTCGAAGAACTGGCCGGATCCTTCTCCTACGGCAAGCTGGTGCATGACGGCCTGACTCTTGCCATCGTCGGCCGTCCCAATGTAGGGAAGTCGAGTTTGTTCAACTGTCTGGTGGAGCGGGAGCGCGCGATTGTCACCGCCACCCCGGGCACCACCCGCGATCTGGTCACCGAGACCGTCGCCCTGGGCGGGATTCCCGTGCGCTTGGTCGATACGGCGGGCATCCGCCGAGCCCTGGATGAAGCTGAAAGCATCGGCATCCGCAAAGCCATGGAAGCCCTGGCCGACGCCGACCTGGTTCTGGTCGTGCTCGACGCGTCGCAGCCGATCGCGCGCGAAGACGAGGAGGTATTGCAGCAAGTCCGGGGAAGGCCGGCCATCGTCGCGGAGAACAAATCCGATCTTGGCCGGTTCGAACCGGCAGCCCTAATCGGACAGCTCTCCCGGGTGCCCACCTCGGCGGTGACCGGGGAAGGTTTACCTGCGCTGCGAGCCGAGATCTTGCGTCAGCTGAGGGGAGAAAACGGCAGGTCCGCGGAGGCCGGTTTTCTCACCAGTCTGCGGCAACGCGATCTGGTCGCGAAGTCCATCGCGGCTCTGGCCGCGGCTGAGGCTGCCATCGATCGCCGGATTCCCCATGAGATGCTCCTGCTCGACCTCTATGACAGTCTCCGTCCCCTGGATGAAATCACCGGCACCACCACCACGGAGGACATTCTGAACCTCATTTTCCGCACATTCTGCATTGGGAAATGAGGCGGAGACCGGGGTGGACCGGAGCCGCGGCCGACCTGTCGGGCGGCTTCCTGGGCGCGAGTTGCTACAATAGTGCCAACCCAGGGGGCGCAGGGTTTCGCGGAAGTGCCGTCCTTTACCGAACATTTCGATGTGGTGGTCGTCGGGGCCGGTCACGCCGGCTGCGAAGCCGCTACCGCCTGCTCACGCATGGGTCTGAAAACCGCCCTGTATACCCTGAACGTGGATCTGATTGCGCAGATGTCCTGTAACCCGGCCATCGGGGGGATCGCGAAAGGACACCTGGTTCGCGAGGTGGATGCTCTGGGTGGCATTATGGGGGAAATCACCGACGCGGTCGGCATCCAGTTCCGCCTCCTCAACACCTCTCGCGGTCCGTCCGTCTGGTCGCCGCGGGCGCAGTGTGACAAACAGGCTTACCGCCTGAAGATGCGCGAAGTCCTCGAATCGCAGCCGGGGTTGAAAATCAAGCAGGCGGAAGTCGCCGACTTGATCGTGGAGGAGCCGGCGAGCGCGCCGGGCGCCACGGGGAACTTCGCTCGCCGCATCTGTCGCGGTATCCGGCTGCGCGACGGGCGTACGGTTGGGGCTTCCGCCATTATCATCACCACGGGCACGTTTCTCAACGGGCTGATCCACTGCGGCGAGCAACAATATCCGGCGGGGCGCTCCGGCGAACCACCCGCGGTGCTCCTCGGAGAAGCTCTGAAGCGACTCGGGCTGCGCGGCTGCCGGCTGAAAACCGGTACGCCGCCTCGCCTGGATGGTCGCACCATCGATTGGTCGCGCTTCCAGCTCCAGCCCGGCGATCGCGATCCCACGCCCTTCAGCTTTCGCACCCAGCGCATCGCGCATCACGACTCCCAAGTCCCGTGCTACCTCGCCTGGACGACTGCAGAAACGCACCGGATCATCCGGGAGAACGTGCACCGCTCGCCGATGTATAGCGGCCAGATTCAATCGATAGGACCCCGCTATTGCCCTTCGATTGAGGACAAGATCGTCAAGTTTCCCGATAAGGTCAGCCACCAGCTTTTTCTCGAACCCGAAGGGTTGAACACCCACGAGATCTATGTCAATGGCATGAGCACCTCGCTGCCGGTCGAGGTCCAGCTCGCCATCCTAAAATCGATTCCCGGGCTGGAGACCGCGGAGATGCTCCGTCCCGGTTATGCCATCGAATACGATTCCATCGACCCGACGGAACTGGAGCGCACGCTCGAAACCAAGAAGATTGGGAACTTGTTTCTCGCCGGCCAAATTAACGGCACCAGCGGATACGAAGAGGCGGCTTGCCAAGGGCTGATGGTGGGTGTTAACGCGGCCTTGCAGGTCAAACAGGAGCCGCCGCTGGTCCTCGATCGCAGCGAAGCCTACACCGCGATCCTGATTGACGACCTGATTTCGAAAGGCACCAACGAGCCTTATCGCATGTTCACCTCGCGGGCTGAATTTCGCCTCCATCTGCGGATCGACAACGCGGACCGCCGCCTCAGCCCGCACGGGCATCGCGTTGGTCTGATCAGCGAGGCCGCCTGGAAGGAGTTTCTCGCCAAACAGCGGCGGCTCGAGCACATGAAGTGGTTGCTCCATCAAACCAAGCTGACCGAAGAGATGACGGTGCCGCTTTCCCTTGCGCCGGCCTGGTGGGCGGCGGCGAGCGGAGCAGAGCCGGAGGGAGGGGAGCAATCTGAGGTTCCGGATCCTGGCAATCGGGCCACGGACCAGCCATCCAACCATCCTGACTGGCGTTCTCTCGTGGGACAAACCCTGGCCCAACTGCTGAAGCGTCCCGAGGTCGGGATCGAAGTTTTGGTTCCGGTGCTGCGCGAGATCGCTCCGGAATTCTTCGCGCCGAAGCTCGAACCTGGGCCGGGGATGGACGCTTTGCCGCCGGCGGTGCGCACCGAGCTCAAATCGGTTGAGACCGAGATCAAGTACGAAGGCTATCTGCTGCAGCAGCAGCGCGCCATCGAGCGCCTGAAGAAGGCTGAGCAGCGCTCCATTCCGGAATGGTTTGACTACCATGCGGTGAGCGGGCTTTCTCGCGAGATGCGGGAAAAATTGGGCAAGGTCCGGCCGCGGACGCTGGCGCAGGCGTCGCGCATTCCGGGCGTCACCCCGGCGGCGGTGTCGTTGGTGAATGTCTATATCGAGATCCAGGCTCGCCGCAAACAGCCAACCGGGGTCCTTGGAAAGTAGGCTCGCCGCCGAGCAAGCTTACCCTGTCGGAGAGAGAGATGGCCGGGGTCCGCTACACCCAGATCGAAAGCCCGGTAGGGCCATTGCTGCTTGCCGGTGATGAGGCCGGTTTGCGCCAGATTCGGTTTGCCCAGGGGAAACAGCCGGCGCGAGTGGAAGCTTCGTGGACCAAGGACCGGGCCTTCTTCTCCAGCCTGATTGGCCAGCTCCGCGCCTATTTTGCCGGCGAACTGGAGCGCTTCGATCATCCTTTGGCGCCCGCGGGAACGCCGTTTCAGCTGAAGGTGTGGAAAGAGCTGTGCGCCATCCCTTATGGAGAGACGGTTTCCTACGGCGAACTGGCCCGTCGCATCGGGAACGCGAACGCTTCCCGAGCGGTCGGATTGGCCAACGGCTCGAACCCGATTCCGATCGTGATCCCTTGTCATCGCGTCATCGGCAGCAACGGCAGGCTGACCGGGTACGGCGGCGGTTTGGCCATCAAAGAAAAGCTTCTGGCTCTCGAACGAGGCCAGCGGCGCTTATTGTGACCGTTCCGCCGCTATTCTCCGCTGCCGTGTGAGCTCCGTCGCTCGCTCCTACCTCTTACTCGTAACGCAAGGCCACCAGGGGATCGACGCGGGTGGCACGCCGGGCGGGGAGGTAGCAAGCAAGCAGAGTGACGACACCCAAAACGAAGGTCACGGTCACAAACGAAAATGGGTCATTGGGATGAAGGCTGTAGAGCATAGCGGCAATCAAATGAGCCACAACGAAGGAGGCAGGGAGCCCGAAGGCCACGCCCATGAGAACGATGCGCATTCCCTCCCCAGCGACAAGGCTCATGATCTGCCTGCGCTCTGCTCCAAGCGCCACGCGAATGCCGATTTCACGCGTGCGTCGCGCAACCGAGAAAGCCATGAGGCCGTAAAGACCAATGGCCACCAGGCCCAGGGCCAACGCTCCAAACGCAGCGGCTAGATCACCGACCAGCCGCTGCTGCGCGAGGTTATCGAGAGCGCGGTCTCCGAGAGTCCTAACATCAAATACGGGCACACCACTATCGATAAGATCGAACTCGCGGCGTACCTCTGAAACCACAGTTTCGGGATTTGCCGAGGCCACGCGAACGTGGAGCGTCGGCATGTAGGGCCCCACTTGTTGAAGATTGAGGAAAACCATGGGGGGAGGGGATTGATGCAGGTCGTAATAGCGGGAGGCGCGGACAACTCCGATGATTTCGAATGCGACATCGGTGTCGTGCATAGACCTTGTAACCAATTTCCCAATGGGGTTGTCACTCTGAAAAAGCCGCCGGGCCAAGTTTTCGTCAACAATCATCACCGGCTTCGAGGCTTCATTGTCCCGAACGGAAAAGTCGCGTCCGTTGAGCAACGGGATGCCAAGTGTGGCGAACAAGGCTGGGCTGACGATGTCCATATCGGCATCGGCCGTCCGGCCATCCGATGCGTGAATGGTAGCGCGCATAGCGCCGCGGCTTCCGTACGGCCCCTCCTCTGCAAGAGCTGCGGCCTTGACTCCCGGAAGTGCCGATATGCGACGGACAACTTCAGCGGCGAGGACCCGAATCCGCGCACCATCGTACAGCTCTCTCTGCGGCTTCATTCGGAACAGTAGTACCCGATCCGGCTGAGGAAATGGATCTTCTGCCTCAAGGTTCCGAACGGATCGTTCGAAGAGCCCGGCTGTGGTCAGGAGCAACAGTGAGAGCGCGACTTGACCGATGGCTAAGCTTTTGCGAAACCCAGATGCGCGAGCGTCGCCGATCGAGGCGGCAGAGTCACTCTTGAGTCCGAGAGTTAGGTTGTTTCTGGTTGCCTCTAAGGCAGGAAGGAGACCGATGACCACGCCTGCCAGTAGGGTGGCACCTAGGGTAGACCACAGACTCCGCAAGTCAGGATTGAGATCCAGAACTACATTGATGTGTCCTTGGGGAAGGAAACTCCGAATCATGTTCCCGGTCGAGGACATCATGGCAAGACCGGCGGCTCCTGCCGCGGTTGCCAAAAGCACGCTCTCCATGAACATCTGACGAACCAGTCGGCCTCGACCTGCGCCGACTGCGGCGCGAACGGCAAACTCGCGTCGCCTGGTGGTCGCGCGTGCCAGGAGCATGCTGGTGAGGTTAAAACATGTGACTAACAAGACGACGCCAGCGAGGCCGACCAAAACCAACAACGAGGTGCGATAGGGCGCCAACTCTCCAGGCCATCCCCTGCCGCCCGGGGCCAGGCGGACATGACGTATGGGATTCATCCGCCGCTGATTGTCCTCATCGTCGCGCAAGACCTGCTGAGACGCCGCGTCCGTGGCAGTTTCCGCCCGTACGATTCCGATGCCTGGCTTGAGCCGTGCCGTGATTTCTGCATAAGATGAGCTGAGCAGTTCACTTTGACTGAGGCTCTGTCCGGGGGGCATCTGCGGCACCCGCAGTTCCGGGTCGAACCCCACCCGCAAACTATAGAAATTCCGGGGTGAAACGCCAACGATCACAAAGGGATAATTGTTCAACCGGATGGTCCGCCCGAGGACATGGGGATCACCACCAAACCGTCGTTGCCAAAAGCGGTAGGAGAGGACCACTTCAGGCGCCCACTGGCCTTGGCCTACGCCAGCTGAAAACCCTTCGCCGAGTTCGGGCTGAATTCCCAAGAAAGTAAAGAAGTTTGGTGAGACGACTTCGCCCACCACGCGCTCCGCGCTGCCACCGTTGTAGGAAAAAGACAATCCGTCATCCGTGCTTGTAGTCACATCGGAGAAAGTGTCAGCGCGACGCAGTTCCTCGGCTAACTCGACAGGCAGATCTTCGCTTTCATGGTGGTCTTGCCTGACGGGTATCAGCCGCACGAGACTCTGTGGGTCAGCCACTGGCAGGGTCCGCCAGAGGGCAGCGTTTGCCGTGTTGAAAATGGTAACGTTGACACCGATGCCGAGAGCCAGCACGACTACAGCAACCAAGGTGAATTCAGGACTCTTGGACAACGTGCGGAGTCCAAAGCGGAGGTCCTGCCAGCAGGTCTCCACCCATGATTCCCAGCCCCCAGCGCGGACGACCTCCTTCGTGACTTCGAGGTTCCCGCGCTCCCAACGCACACTGCGGAGGGCGTCCTGGCGGCTCATCCCCTGCTTCATCTTTTCTTCAGCCGCCATCTCTAGGAAGCCGTTGACTTCTTCGTCCAGTTCCTTACTGACCTGCTCTTTACGGGACAGGGATCGAAGCCCAGTTGCTAGATTTCGCAGCAAAGACATCATTCCAGCCTACTCCACTTTACGAAGCCTCCAAGATTCTGGCGATAGCTGCCACTTGCCTCCCCCATTCTCGGGTTTCGCGGTTGCGCCTCTTTCGCCCCGGTTCCGTCAGAGCGTAGTACTTCGCTCGCCTTCTGTTCTCCGTGTCTCTCCATTCTCCCTTGATCAATCCAGCCCGCTCGAGGCGCTGCATGGCGAGAAACAACGAGCCCGCATTTAGACGAAAAACGTCCTTGCTCATCTGTTCGATTCGGACAGAAATCCCGTATCCGTGCATAGGTTCTAGGCCCAACGTTTTCAGGATCAGCATGTCCAGGGTGCCCTGGACGAGATCACTCGACTTATCTGGCATAAAAGGCCGTTCCCCCTGGCTACCAGGATGATGAGCATACACTTCTCCTACTGGTTGTCAAGAGGAGAGCGCGGAAGGAAATGTGGGGAGGACCCTTCCCTAGGTTGGGCTGCCTGCATTCATGCGAAGACCGTGGATAGTGCACCCTATTCCTTACCGGTCGGCCGGAAGGTATTTCCGCGTCTTGGCGCAATGCCGTGAGAAATTCCCGTTAGGCTCGGTTAAGATAGAAAAAACCGCTGGTGGGTTATTTCTGCCGGCGCCGCGACCCTATGAAAAGATCTTGCCGAACGGTTGGATTCATCCTTCTCAGCTTGACCGCTCTCGTGTCTGCGCAGGAACCGGTCAATCCCGCGCTCCGCCCCCCGAAGGGCTCCCAGCTCGCGATCGTGGTATTCGAGGATCTGGAGTGTCCCGACTGCCGTCGCGCCGCGCCATTGCTCGAAGAGGCGGCGAAGACTTACAAGATTCCTCTGGTGACCCACGATTTTCCTCTGCCGTTTCACAAGTGGTCGTTTCAGGCCGCGGTGATCGCCCGTTTTTTTGACTCTCAATCGAGGACTCTGGGTCACGAGTATCGGACCTATATTTTTGAGCACCAGCCGGAGATCACAGCGGACAATCTTCAGAGCTTTTCCGAGAGATTCGCAGCAGAACACAAGACGACTCTCCCCTTTGCCATCGACCCTCAGGGGAAGTTGGCGGCGCAAGTGACCGCCGATCGCGATCTCGGCAAGTCGATCCATCTCGAGCACACCCCCACGATCTACGTGGTCAGCAACCGCACGCAGGGTAAGCCGTTCGTCGAGGTGGTCGACCGCAATCAACTATTCCAACTGATTGACGCCATGAAGGCAGAGTAGCCCTGCCGGGGCAGTCGGTACGCCCGCGGAAGTGAGCCTATCCTCTCTCGAATGCGTGCTTTTTCTCGAGTTCTTCCAAGGCCAGGCCGGCATCGCCTGCGATTTTTTCCGCCTGCGCCAACAGGGCCGGACTCGCGGTGGCAAATGCGCCTGCCAAACGGACCAGCCCCTGTTTTTCTAACTCGCGTGCGATCTCCAGCAGATGCGCGGTCGAACTTTCGACGTAGAGTGCTTCGGTAGGATCTCCCACCCATGCCGGGCCTGCGGTTGCTTCCCACTGCCAGTAGACCTTACGCGCGACCAGCTGTTCGAGGTCCCGGTCGCTTGCCTTGCCAAAAACCCATTTGTTGTGCCCGAAATGCCAGTGACGGCTGGAAAAATGTACCGGCACCAGCTTCCCCGACTTCAGAAACTCCAGCTGCCGGCGATCCACCTCTTTGCGCAAGGTGTTGATCACCGGCCCCTCGGCATGCTCCGGCTCCAAAGAGGGCAAAACTTCCCGCACCGTGGCCGAAAGATTGATGGCCACCGGCGCGTGCAGCTTCTCGACGTTGGCCAGCCGCACATCGCCATGCAGAACGAAGAAATCTGCGCCCGAAGTGGCCTTGCGAAACGGCCATTCGAGATGGATGGATAAGGGCAGACCGGTCAGCGTCACATAAATCTGCCGCCGAGAATTCCCGCCAGCCGGGGCTTGAGGATCCATGGGATGCGATCATTGTACTGAACCTGTCCTGGCTGCGGCCACCGAGAGTCGGGGTCCCCCGGTGGATTTTCCCACCACGAGCGCTTTCTACCCGGACCGACAGGTTCGCTCGGCCTGCTTTTCTGGCTAACCGTGAGGTCAGATCCCACAATTTATCTTTCTGATTCTTAACCGATCAGGTGACCGCATGCACGGCACGGTTCCCGGGTTCAGGGTTCGCATCCGGGCGGGAGCGTGCCGGTGGCCGAGAGCAAACAACCGGCAAGCTAGTGCGGGGCGGTGGCGCGCTTGGCCATCGCGCCGCTCAGGGCGGCAATCTTTGCCAGCAGATCCTGAATCGAGGCCCCGGTGTCGAGGTTGGCATCGACCGCGGGATGGCGTTCCCCGTCGGTGTGCATGACCAGAACCCGGGTCGATCCCCGGGTTTTCTTCACCATGTAGGGGAGATGGTGCCGGTCATTCTTCGACAGGGTTGGACCTAACACCACCCAATCGTAGCTCTTGACGCGCAGTGCGTCTTCGACCGCCTTGCGGCCGAGGGCCGTTTCTACTCGATACCCGGCGCTTTCGATCAAGGCCGCCTGCTCGCGGAGCAGGTCGACATCTCCTTCGCTATAAAGAACGTGTAGGGAAGAGGACGGCTGGTTTCGGTTGGCCATGGGATCAGAGCCCGCCTTGGGCAATGTCCAACCACGGTACCAACGCCGACGCGGTCGAAAAATATCACCAAAGTCCAGGCCCGACCGGTGCCGGCGATAGCCTCCGCGCCGGCTCTGACCGAGCCTGCCTTACCTTGTCTTCTCTTATCCCGGGGCGATCATTCTGCCTGCCGCCCGGTTGAGCCTCGACGTACAATAGTCAGCGAATTAAATCCGAGGGCGGAGCCACTTCCCGTGTGCCGATTGGCGCTTTCGATCCTACTACTTAGTCAACTCATGGTGGGCAAGTCGCGGCTGGGGCCGGCCGACTCGGAGTCGAACTCCGCGACGGCGATGTGCGATTTCGACGATGGCCAGGAGATCAGTGTCCGTTATAAGGATACGGTGGCCAGTGCTAAAGATGAGCCGCACAACGGCAAGGTATGGTTGCCGGGCGGCTCCCCCATGACGTTGTTTACCAATGTCGGGCTGATGCTGAACCAGCAGAACATACCTCCCGGCGCATACAGCGTGTACGTGATTCCGAACCGGAAGGAATGGACACTGATTGTCAACCGCAATGTCACCCCCGGCGCTGCTTACGACGAGAAACAAGACATTGCCCGCAGCCCCATGGAGCTTGGCGAGATTGAAGCCCCGCCCAAGCAACTGCAAGTTTCCTTTGCCCATATGGGCCCCAAGCAGTGCAGCATCCGCTTGTACTACGACAAGACCGGGGCATTCACGGAATTCACCGAGAAATAGCAACATCGACCCCAGGGACCGGCATCCCACAGCACAGCCTGGGAGACCCCAAGGCCATCGTTAGCGAGTTTGCGGGAATTCTCGCGCCCAGCATGAAGACGAGGGGAAGAGCCGGTCGGAACGTTCCCAAAACCGCGGTCGAGGTTCGCCATCTCGGACGGGAGCAGACGTCCCGTTCCCCGGACGGAGCACTTGACCTACGAGGGAAGAGTCACTAAATATTAACAGGAGGGTTTCATAGAAGGGAGGCGCAGTCATGGTTTCCTGTCCTGAATGTGAGAACAATCTGGACATCGAAGAAGATGAGGTCGATGAAGGTGAGATCGTCTCTTGTCCGGAATGTGGCACCGACTTCGAGGTGATCACCGTGAGCCCCATCGAACTAAAGCCGGTCGAGGAGGAAGAATACGACGAGGAGGAACAGGAAGAGGAGGAAACCGAAGACGGTGATTTCTCTTAAAAGTTTTTCAGGCTTGCTCCAGCCGAGCATGCTTCGAGTTGCGCTAGCCGCCCTCGTCATCGTCGGGATGGCGGCGGCAGCAAGCCTTTCTGAATCCAAAGATAAGCCCGCGACCGGGCGCATGCTCACCGGCAAGGTTCTCGATAAACACGACAAACCGGTCCCCAATTCTATCGTGTACCTCTCGAATACCCGCACCCATGCCGTCACTACTTATATCGTAGGCCCGGATGGCAGCTATCAGTTCCCGCAACTGTCTCCGAATGTGGATTACGAGGTCTACGCCCAGTATCAGGGGCGGAAAAGCGATACCAAGACGGTGAGCCAGTTCGACGATCGCAGGCAGGTCAACATCGTGCTGCGGATCGATCTGAAGTGAAGCGCAGCCGCCGCTCGACTTCCCGCTCTGAACCTCCACTTAAGCTGGTTGCTGAAAGCCGAGAGCGCAGAAAATAAAGGCCGCCGTGTTTCTCCGGGCGGCCTGTTCTCTCTGCAAGCGTTCTCGAGTGGACTATTCTGCAGTTAGCTCCTCGGTCTCGCCTTCGTGACGCATCAACTCGAGGGCACGCTCGGCTTCCTCGTAGGCCGCCGAGACTTCCTCCTGCACCTTGGCCGCGGCCTCCTCCATCTCTGGTGAGAGGCGCACGTTGCGGTAGTATTCCATGCCCGTGCCCGCCGGAATCAGGCGTCCGACGATCACGTTCTCCTTCAAACCGCGCAGGTGGTCGACCATGCCCTGGATGGAGGCTTCGGTGAGCACCCGCGTGGTCTCCTGGAATGACGCCGCCGAGATGAAGGAATCGGTCGAGAGCGAAGCCTTGGTAATGCCGAGCAGCAACGGCCGGCCGGTTGCCGGGCGGCCGCCTTGCGCGATCACCCGCTCGTTCTCCTCGCCGAACTTGAACTTGTCCACCTGCTGTTCGAGCAGGAAGGAGGTATCGCCCACGTCTTCCACCTTGCGCCAACGCATCATCTGCCGAACGATGACCTCGATGTGCTTGTCGCTGATGTTGACGCCCTGCAAGCGATAGACTTCCTGGATTTCATTGACCAGGTACGCCTGCAGCTCCTTTTCCCCGAGCACGGCCAGGATGTCATGCGGGTTCAGGGGTCCGTCCATGAGAGGTTCGCCCGCCTTGACACGTTCGCCCTCTTGGACGTTAATGTGCACACCGCGCGGCACGGAGTACTCTTTTTCCGTGCCGTTATCGGCGACGACGTAGATTTTGCGCTGGCCTTTCGAGACCTCGCCGAACCGGACCGTGCCATCGATTTCGCTGATGACTGCGGTCTCGTGGGGCTTACGTGCTTCGAAGAGTTCGACCACGCGCGGCAGACCACCGGTGATGTCCTTGGTCTTGGTGGTTTCGCGCGGAATCTTGGCCAGCACGTCACCTGGATGCACCGTGTCCCCGTCGGCCACCATGAGGTGGGCGCGGGAGGGCATCAGGTAGCGCTTGCTGCCCTTGCCCTTGATCACGATCGCCGGTTGC